>JABMMK010000107.1 GCA_013205605.1 Cytophagales bacterium
ACCAGCGTACAAATCATGTTGCTTGCTATCCATCACTGCTTTTGATGCAGCTACGGCCATGGTTAGATACTTTTTCGAATCACCATAGTTATGAAATTTAGCTCTAGTTCCCTCAAAAAGTGCCACACGTGCTTTGAATGCTAATGCAGCTGTATTGGCAATACGGCCATAATCAGCAGTTCCTAAGGCCGTTGGCGTAGGTAATTTTGCACCAGCAAAGTCTAAGTCCGCCATGATGAGTGTTAAGATTTCATCACGAGTCGCAGATCCTGCTTTTAATTCAGGAGAATCATCCGTTAGTGTTTTAGTCACCAAAGGCACACTTCCATACCGCTGAAGCAAATTGAAATATCCCCAAGCTCTGAAGAATCTCGCTTCTGCTAAATAGCGATCTAAAGTAGCCCCTACAATACTTGTTTTAGGACCTTTCTCTAAGATATTGTTAGCCGCACGGATCAACGTATACTGTGAGTTAAAATCACCTGTTGCTGTAGCAGGAGCTAAGCGTGAACCATCACTGATGCTATTTGATGCTAAACCAAAAGCATCGTCAGACCAGTTATCTTCGGAACCAAAATCTGGTAAAAAGGTATATAGATAATTATTTGCCGTTTTTAAATCAGATTCTGAACGCCAAAACGTCGCATCTGAAATATTGGTTTCTGGTAACCTCTCTACTTCACATCCCGTGAAGAATAAAATGGAGGCGCTTATGGCTAAAATATTTTTTAATGAATTTTTCATTTCAATGTTATTTAAATGTCTATAGATTAAAACGAAAGATTTACACCCACAGAAGCTGTTGAGAAATACGGATAATCATTGTCCGCATTATTCGCTGATTCCGGATCAAATAAGGTTCCAAATTTGCCCATCGCTGAAACAGTCAAGATATCTTGTCCTGATACATAAACACGTGCTTTCGAAACTCCTATTTTCTTCGTTAATACCTTTGGCAAGGTATATCCTACCTGTATATTTTTTAAACGGGCATATTGACCATTAAATGCCCATTTGTCGGAAGTGCCAAAATTATGCGTGGCTCCTATAAAAGGACGAGGGAACAAAGCATTTGGGTTTTCAGGAGTCCAATAATCGCTATGAATACCCATCGCTTGTTTCCAGGTAACCAAAAGTGGTCCAACGGATTCTGATCCCGCTAAGAATGTTCTTTTACCCACCCCTTGAATAAAGGCAGAAAAATCAAATCCATGTGTCTCAAAGCCTAGATTAAATCCAAAAAGATACCGCGGTGCTGATGAACCTAATAAAAGTAAATCTCCATAATCGGCTTTACTTCCTTTTCCGACGGTGATTAGCTTGTCGCCATTTTGGTCTACATATTTGATGTCGCCAGCTCCAGTACGGTTATCTTGGAACGCCCAAGCTTTAACCTCGTCTGCTGAAGAGAAATATCCTGCCGTTTGATATCCCCAAATTGTGTTAAGTGGATAACCTTCAATCAAACTATTATTTCCTCTAGCCACCACGATTCGGTTTGAAAAGGCAACTAATTCATTTTGATTGTCTGAGAAGTTACCGCCAATATTGTAGCTGAAATTATCGCCAATTTTTCCACGGTATTTAACTTCTAATTCCCATCCCCAAGATTTCAACTCTCCGTTATTTTTACGTGGAGTAGCGATACCGATGATGGCAGGAAGTTGTTGGGGTGTCAACATATTCTTATTTGATTTCACATAGTAATCACCACTTACTTGTAATTTATTTTTCATTAAACCAATGTCAAAACCCCCGTTGGTTGTTTCGATGGTTTCCCAAGAAAGATTGGTACTTGGCAATGAACCTTGGAAAATAAATGAAGTTCTTGAATCTCCTAACACCAAGTTAGATCCACGATTCAATTGATTTACGTAATCGTAGTTACCTAAGGTACTTCCCAATGCACCCCCTAATCTACCCCATGAACCACGTAATTTAAATTCAGAGATAAATTGTAAAGATTCACTCATCCATGACTCACGGTGTAAGTTCCAACCAGCCGAAACGGAAGGAAAAATTTTAATACGCCCATCTTCTGCTAATTTTGAACTTTCATCTTGACGCATTGTACCTTCTAACAAATACTTATCATCATAATTATAGTTGAAACGCCCAAAAACAGATTGAAATGCGTAGGTGGCAATTGACTCTGAATTGGTTTTCGTTTTATCATCACCTAAGTTCAAGGTAGGCAAGTCATTACTCACCATGTTACTTGCCCCAGCAATGGTATTGACATAGCGGAAATCTTCCCACTGATATCCTAATAATGCACCAAATGTGTGCTTATTGATTTTCAAATCGTAATTAGCTAAAAATTGTAAGTTTAAATTCTTAGTTACTTCGTTTGAAATCGAATAGGAGTTTACTTGGTTTACATAACGATTTACAGCAAAGCGACCCCATAATGGCACGGTTCTATTAAAGATATACCGATCACCACGGCGGTATTGTGTACCGGCAACGGATCTTAACGTTAATCCTTTAACCAAATTTTCTAATTTGAACGTAAAGGTTCCGTCGAAGAAATTACGGCTTCTATTATCGTATCCTCCCTCTGCTAAGTTGGCATACGTCGTTGCTCCCGACCCCGCTCCATTATATTGTCCTTTTGGAGTAAAAAATGGAGTTCTAGTTCTTAAACGATAAATATCATAGATCAAACCTTGAC
>JABMMK010000108.1 GCA_013205605.1 Cytophagales bacterium
ACACTAAATTGACTAAAAAATCATAGGTATTAATTCCATCAGCGAAATCGTCTAAAGCAGGTTGTTGGCTCTGTCCAAAATCTATATTTAAACCTACTTTACACTGTATTTTATCTTCTCTTTCAGAAATCCACTTTAGCAAAGAGCTTTCATTTTCATAGCGATGAATATATAAAACACCCACAGGAGAAACAAGATCCTCATTTTCAGAGACAATAATATTTCCTAAGTCAAAATGAGGAATCTGATTTAACAGATATAAAGTACGGTAATATTGTAAATTGTTCGCATACTTAGAATGATTTAAAACCCAATCTTCTTTAGACAGTACATCAAACAAAGGGATTAAATCATAGTCCTTGGGTATGGATAAAGTAGATACATTTCGACAACCCAAACCATAATAAGTAAAAATATCCTTGGATAAGCCTTGAAACTCATGATCTGATTCGGTACCACGTAAAATGGCCAATGAGCTTCGGTTTTTACGAATAATATGAGGTATGGTAGAAAAATAATGCGAAAAATATCCTCCTGAAAAGTTACTCCCGGTGGCAATAACAGCATCCATTCCTTGAAGACGATCAATAAAATGAACAGGGATTAATGGATCAAATTCTTTCATGGCCAACACATATAATTGCATCAGCGATTTGTCTTGTGAACTTAATTTCACATTGGCTACTTGGCCAGAAGCTAATACCATTAATAGATCATGGAAGCCAATACCTGGAAGATTTCCTGCCAAGATTAATCCAATATTTGAATTTTTTTTTGCCTTTTCAGGATGTTTAATAAAAAAATCTTGCCATGCCAAAGGCGAAAAAAATTGTTTTTGAATCGCATTCATAGCTGTTCGAACCAATGAATCCGTAAACCAAGGATTCTCATTGACGGCTTTATCTATAAATAATTCTATTTTTTCCTTGTTTTTTTCAGAGCCAAAAAATTGATCAAGAAATTTAATTAGTTCTAAAAACTGAGATTGGCGCATATTTTAAAGTATTATATGGAACAAAGGTCTAAATTTTTTCTGTTAGTCCATATAATTTATATACTATTCAAAATTATGTTAGTAAATTGCATAAAATATTTTGATTGTTATGGCAATAATAATTACCGAAGAATGCATTAACTGCGGGGCATGCGAACCAGAATGCCCAAACACCGCAATTTATGAAGGTGGGATCGAATGGACATGGGCTGGCGGAACCTCTTTGACTGAAGTAGAACTAGAAGATGGTAGTTCTATGGATGCAAAAACAAATATTGAACCCGTTTCAGAAGAGTTTTATTATATAGTTCCTGATAAATGTACGGAATGCACTGGATTTCATGAAGAACCACAGTGTGCTGCAGTTTGTCCAGTAGATTGCTGCGTTCCGGATCCCGATCGAGTAGAAGATAAAGACACTTTAATGGCCAAAAAATCCTGGCTTCATGCAGAATAAAATAATTTTTATTTTATTTAAAACATTTAAATAGCTAACGAAAGTTGGCTATTTTTTTTTGTTGAAATAATACTAATCGAATTACTGGTAAAAGAATAAATCAAAATTATATTATTTCAAGAATTTCTTATTCTAGGATTCAAAACAAACCCTAAAATTACTATTTTTTAACATTTTAGACAAAATAGGTTTAAATATTACCTCATTTTTGATGTTTTTTTGTAAATATTTTAAAAAGAAGTTTATTTTTTATCCTATTTTCTTGTTTATAATATTTTTTGTTACAATATTTGTTTCGTAGTCAAGCATTTATTCACACTAAAAAATTATCAAACATGAAAAAATCAATCTTTACAGCTATTTTGGGTTTAGTATCCTTTTGTGGATTTTCCCAAGAAAAAGAAGCGGAAGCACCAAAGTTTACATTTTCAGGTTACGTAGATTCGTACTATATGTTGAACTTCAATAGTCCAACTAACAGAAGTAATTTAGGAGTTTCAGGATACGAAAGAGCATTCGATCAAAAGTCGAGTCAATTTTCTTTAGGTCTTGTTCAGACTAAATTTGGTTATAGCACAAAAACATCTGATGTCGTTGTCGATTTAACCTTCGGACCTAATGCAGATTTGGGTCAGTATGGAAATGCCATCGGGCCATTAGGAAAAGGGACAACTGCTTTAGCTATCAAGCAAGCATATTTCAATTGGAAAGCTAGTGATAAATTAACTTTCACAGCGGGTCAATTTGGAACTCACATTGGTTATGAGGTTATTGACGCTCCAGTTAATTACAACTATTCATTATCAAATTTATTCAACAACGGTCCATTTTATCACATTGGATTGAAAGCTAATTATGCCTTTACTGATAAATTAGCTGCTATGGCTGGTTTGGTCAACAATGTTGATAATTTAAATGACAATAATGCATCTAAAGGATTCATATATCAAGTATTTGCATCACCGGCATCTGGTTGGAATGTATATTTCAATGGTATTTCATCAAATGAGTCGGCTCCTTTAACCTCAGGAAAAGATGATTCAGGATCATATAGCCTAACTGATTTAACGACTTCTTATCAAATTTCACCAAAATATTTATTGGGCGTAAATGCTGCTTATGGATCCCAAACAGGTGATTTTCAAGGGGGTGGATCTGTAGGAAATAGCAAAACATGGGGTGGAGTTGCTCTTTATTCTAACTATGTTTTTACTGATGGATTTAGCTTGGGTGGCCGTTATGAAGTTTTTGATAATACTTCTGGAGCCAGAGCATTAAGAGATGCGGATGGTAAAGGAACCAGTGTTTCATCGTTTACATTGACAGCTACATTCACTGCGGCAAATGGTCATTTGTTAATCAAGCCTGAATTAAGAAGCGATGCATACAAAACAGCTCAATTTACGGATGGAGATGGTAAAGCTCAAAAATCTCAAACAACTTTAGGATTACACTTCATCTATAAATATTAATAATCAATTGATTCACCTTTAAATTTTGTAAACATGACAACACAAAAACCAACATGGATTCCGCTACTTGTTTTGCTCGCGATAGCAGTAGCCGCATTGTTCTTAACGAGTGTTCCCGGAGTAATGCCAACGGAAGGCTTAGATACTGGAGATACTGCTTGGATGATTGTAGCATCTGGATTAGTTCTATTAATGACACCAGGTTTGGCTTATTTTTATGGTGGAATGGTTAACCACAAAAACGTAATTTCTACTATGTTGCAATCATTTATTGCCATGGGAGTAATTTCTGTTATTTGGATTGTTTTTGGATTTAGTTTAGCCTTTGGCGACTCTTTAGGTGGCTGGATAGGAGATCCCCGTACATTTTTTATGTTCAATGGAGTTTTTGATCATAAATTATCTTTAGGAAGCACTGACCAATTAAAGTTCACAATTCCATTTGCCTTATTTGCATTTTTTCAAATGAAATTCGCGGTTATTACACCGGCTCTTATTTCGGGTGCATTAGCAGAAAGAATTAATTTTAGAGCGTTTGTATTGTTTATGATTCTTTTCTGTGTCGTTGTTTATGCTCCGTTGGCGCATTGGACATGGCATCCAGATGGTTTCTTATTTAACTTAGGTGTTTTAGATTTTGCAGGAGGAACGGTTGTGCACATGTCAGCTGGTTGGGCTGCGTTAGCAGGAGCGCTTTACTTACGTCGTCGTAAATCACACATGGAATCAAATATTTTGCCTCCGGCTAACATTCCTTATGTTTTATTAGGAACGGGTTTATTATGGTTTGGATGGTTTGGATTTAACGCAGGATCAGCTGTAGGGGCTAATGGACTTGCGGTAACCGCTTTTGCGACTACTCACGTAGCTGCTGCAGCAGCAGGTTTATCTTGGATCTTATTTGATGTATCTCGTGGCAAAAAAGTTTCGGCTTTAGGATTTTGTATTGGCGCGGTGGTTGGTTTAGTTGCCATTACACCTGCAGCAGGTTTCGTAACTGTTCCGGTAGCCATCTTTATCGGCGTAGTCGCAGCGATCATTTCAAACATCGTTGCTCATTGGAGAGCTAGTTCTAATTTAGATGACACCTTGGATGTATTTGCTTGTCATGGAGTTGGCGGAATGGTCGGCATGCTAATGACAGGTATTTTTGCAACAAGCGCAGTCAACGCAGCGGTAGTAGAAAATGGTTTATTTTATGGTGAGACTGCTTTATTTATGAAGCACTTATTAGCCTTGGCCATTGTTTCAGCATTTGCTTTTAGCGTATCCTACTTGTTATTAATCATTACAGATAAAATCATACCTCTACGTGTAAATGAAGAGGAGGAAAGACTTGGATTAGATTTATCTCAACATGACGAATCGTTAGCAGAGTAATCTTTCTAAAAGCAAAGCCGCAAGCAATGGTTCTTGTGGTTTTGTTTCAATCAAAAAGCCGAAAGCTTCTAGTTTTCGGCTTTTTTGTTTTTAATCAATTTAGAATTCAAAGATTTATTTTAAAGTTTGAACTTCTTATATTTAATAAAATATGAAGACAAACAAAATCATTTTGTTGATTGGCAGAGAACATCTCGAAAAAGACAGCTATCTATATACAGACATACTTTCAGAAATTAATGGAATCCAATTTGATGTTTACAATGACTCATACTCGTATTTCAGAAGAAGAGTTTATCCGTATCTCGCTAAAGTTATCCCTAGATTTATCCGAAAACAACCCATCATAAGAAACTTATATTTACAAATAGAGGAACAAATTTATTCAATTATTCTGAATCCTATGGATTATAAAATGCATATAGCATTTCAAAAAAATCCTAATGACATTTCTTTAAGGATAGAAAAATTAGCCAGAAGGTTAAACAATATCCCTAGAGCTACTGAAATTACATTAATTGGCCGAAGTGCAGGAGCGATTGTTGCCACCATGGTTTCCTTACAACATCCCATTCACAAAATAATTTCACTAGGGTATCCATTTAAGCATCCCGATTTTGAGGAGGAAGCTTATCGGCACGAACATCTAAAAAAAGTAAATACGCCAATGTTAATTATACAGGGGCTGCAAGATGTTTATGGTGGCCAAGAAATTGAAAAAAAGTACAACTTTAATTCAAACACAACAATAGTCTTTGAAGACATTAATCATGATTTTGAATTGACGGAAGAAAACAGAATTCGAATTTTGAAAGATATCGAACAATTTATTTCTGATTCAGAAAATTAAACAAAGGCATTTGAGAATAAAACATCTCCTGTCACTTCGCCATTTTCAGCTATTGATTTATAACGAACGGATTGGATGGTATTGATCAGTAATGGATCGTATGCGGACTTGAACCTAACATAGTTTTCAGAAAAACCTTCCATAAACCCATTTTCATTAGATTCTTCAAACAAAACCTCCCCCTTATTCCCTAGTTGGCTTTCATAAAAAGCACGTCTTTTTTTATCTGAAAGTATATGTAACATTTTGGATCTTTCAGATTTTTGTGCACCATCAACTTTAGGGAAAATTTCAGTGGCAAAAGTATTGGCCCTTTCTGAATATGGAAAAACATGTAGATAAGCGATATCGAGCTCCTGTAAAAACTGATACGTTTCTAAAAACAATTCGAGAGTTTCTCCTGGATGGCCTACAATTACATCGACGCCAATACATGCATTTGGCATCAATGATTTAATTAAGGCAACACGGTTTACATATAATTCTCTTTGATATCTACGTTTCATTAAACGTAAAACTGCATTCGATCCAGCTTGTAAGGGTATATGAAAATGAGGAACGAAAGAATTTGAACTTGACAAGAAAGTAATTATTTCAGGGGTAATTAAATTGGGCTCAATGGAAGAGATACGAAATCGATTGATACTAGTTTTGATTTCAATTGCTTTGATTAAATCAAAAAAAGTTTCTTCACGTTTTCCTTGTTGAATTCCAAAATCGCCTATATTCACTCCCGTTAACACGATTTCTTTTACCCCTTTATCAGCAATTTCTTCAATTAAAGCCAATACGCTTTCAACTGTATCGGATCTAGATTGGCCTCTAGCCAAGGGTATTGTACAATAGGAGCAGGGATAATCACATCCATCTTGAACTTTTAAAAATGTTCGAGTTCGATCATTTACGGAATAAGAAGCATGGTAATCTAAGTCATACCTTATTTCTGAGGTTAGCAATTTCGGAAGATTTGTATTTTTATTATTTAAATAGGGTAGGATTAAATCAGGTAATTGGAATTTTTCGTTAGCCCCTAAAACTAAATCCACACCAGGAATATTAGAAATTTCTACGGGTTTTAATTGCGCATAACAGCCCATGATAACCACTGTGGAAGCTGGATTGATTTTTTTAGCTTCTCGAACAACTTTTTTGCACTTTTTATCTGCTTGTTCGGTTACACTGCAGGTATTGATGACAAACAAATTAGGGGAATCTTGAAAATCCACGCGAGTAAAACCCATAGGTTCCAAACTACGGGCAATTGAACTAGATTCTGCAAAATTCAATTTACAACCTAAGGTATAAAATGCGACCTTTTTCATTTCTTAAAATAAGAGCTTAAAGGTAAAACAAAAATGGCGGGAAAACCCGCCATTTCGTTTTATAAAAGTATATAAATGCAAGATAAATTAATATTTGGCCGTTTTAACTGTCTTAATAATACGAGCAGCAACTTTATAAGGATCTGCAGCAGAATTAGGTCTACGATCTTCTAACCAACCTTTCCAACCTTTTTCTACGGTAGCGATAGGGATACGAATAGACGCACCACGATCAGAAATACCATAAGAGAAAGAATCAATGGATTGAGTTTCGTGTTTACCCGTTAAACGTAAATGATTATCAGCACCATAAACGTCAATATGCTCTTTAACAAAAGGAGCAAATGCTGAACATATAGCGTCATACGTTTCTTTTTTACCGGCCGTACGTAAAGCTGTGTTAGAGAAGTTGGCATGCATACCAGAACCATTCCAATCCAATTCGCCTAATGGCTTACAATGCCAATTAATTGACACCCCAAATTTCTCACCTAAACGTTCTAATAAATAGCGCCCGATCCAAATTTGATCACCAGCTTCCTTCGCTCCTTTAGCAAACATTTGAAATTCCCACTGACCTGCAGCCACCTCAGCATTAATACCTTCAATGTTAAGTCCTGCTTCGATACATAAGTCTAAATGCTCTTCTACAATCTCACGTCCGTAGGCATTCGATGCTCCTACTGAACAATAATATGGCCCTTGTGGAGCAGGATATCCATTAGCAGGAAAACCTAATGGCTTATTTGTTTCTGGATCCCATAAAAAATACTCTTGTTCGAAACCGAACCAAAAATCATTATCATCATCCTCAATTGTCGCTCGGCCATTGCTCACGTGAGGGCTACCATCTGAATTCAAAACATCACACATCACTAAATATGCATTTTTACGAGACGGATCTGGGCAAATAAATACCGGGCGCAATAGACAATCTGAAGAGCCACCTGGAGCTTGCTCCGTAGATGAACCATCAAAACACCACATATCACAATCCGCTAACTTTCCACTAAAATTATTTTCGATTTTAGTTTTAGAACGTAAACTCTGGGTGGGTTTGTAACCATCCAACCAAATGTACTCCAATTTAGACTTAGCCATAATTTTAAACGTGTTTTTATTAATAAATACATTTATTTTTCAATTCATCACAAATTTAAACTTGATTTTAACAATTGCAACGATTTTATTAAAAATCTTATACGTTTATTAACCTATTATTCAATTTTTATTAAAAAAATTTAATTATTTCCAAGAAAATTATATATTAAAAATTCCTTTCCCAATTGTTTACCATTATTGGTATAAATTGGTTATTTTTACTCTATATATTAAATATGAATCCTTATGGCCATTACTAGATTTAAGGCGTTAGAATTAGCTCAATCACGCGCTAATACACATGTAAAATTACCCACTGAAAAAGTAACTGATTATTATGGAAGTATGACCTTCAATGATGAAGTGATGCGTTCATTATTATCTCCTGAAGCCTATTTAAAGATCAATACAGCTATAAATTCTGGAACTAAGATTGACCGCGATGCGGCTGATGAAGTGGCCGCTGCTATGAAATCTTGGGCTATTTCAAAAGGTGCCACCCATTACACCCACTGGTTTCAGCCTTTAACAGGGACGACTGCAGAAAAACACGATTCATTTTTTGATATAGATTTAAGTACAGGAAAGGCCGTTGAAAAGTTTAAGGGATCAGCCTTAGTACAACAAGAACCCGATGCTTCATCATTTCCAAATGGGGGTATTAGATCCACATTTGAGGCGAGAGGATATACGGGTTGGGATCCATCTTCTCCCGCTTTTATCATGGAAAATGCGGCTGGTACAGCGACCTTATGTATTCCATCTGTTTTTGTTTCATATACGGGTGAAGCACTAGATTACAAAACACCCCTATTGAAATCAATCGAATTAGTAGACAAAGCCGCTACAGCAGTCATCAAAGAATTTTTTAATCGTGATATAAGCAAGGTAATACCTACATTAGGAGCTGAGCAAGAATATTTCGTCATCGACGAAGCTTTGTTTAATGCGAGGCCGGATTTAATGATGGCTGGCCGAACCGTTTTCGGGCATGCACCGGCTAAAGGCCAACAATTGGAAGATCATTATTTTGGATCTATACCTAATCGAGTAAATTCATTTATGGTCGACTTTGAAATAGAGGCGATGAAGTTAGGGATGCCGGTTAGAACACGACACAATGAAGTGGCACCAGCTCAGTTTGAGGTAGCGCCCACGTTCGAAGAAGCTAATTTAGCCTGTGATCACAATGCTTTATTAATGGATTTGATGTCTAAAGTGGCCAGTAAGCATAAATTAAAAGTATTATTTCATGAAAAACCATTTGCGGGAATTAACGGAAGTGGTAAGCATAACAACTGGGCATTAGCTACGGATACAGGGATTAATTTATTAGCTCCATCTTCAAAACCAAAGGAAAATTTGCGTTTTCTTACCTTTTTTGTTAACACCTTAAAGGCGGTTAATGATCATGCCGATTTGTTGCGCGCGTCCATTGCCTCAGCAGGAAACGAACATCGTTTAGGAGCCAATGAAGCCCCTCCAGCCATTGTGTCAGTATTTTTGGGCTCTACGATGAGTCAAGTATTGGATGAGATGGAAAACATGAGTGATTTGGATGACATTCATTTAGAAAAAGGGGATAATGTTTATTTGAAATTGGGTATCAATAAAATTCCTTCTTTACTCTTAGACAATACAGATCGAAACAGAACTTCTCCATTTGCCTTTACAGGCAATAAATTTGAATTCAGAGCGGTTGGCTCCTCCGCAAATTCGGCTGCACCTATGACGATTTTAAATACGATTGTTGCAGACCAATTAATTATATTTAGAAAAGAGGTGGAAGTTGTCCTCGAAAAGGGGGTTAAAAAGGAATTAGCCATTATGGAGGTCCTCAAGAAATATGTGAAAGAGTCTAAAAAGATCCGCTTTGAGGGAAATGGATATTCAGAAGAATGGGTAGAAGAAGCGGCCAAGAGAGGTTTGTCAAATTTTAAGACCACCCCAGAGGCTTTAGCCGTTTATGCTCGACCAGAATCGATTGAATTATTTACCAAACATGGGATATATTCGAAAGAGGAGATGCATGCGAGGCATGAAATTGAATTAGAAAATTACATCAAAAAAATTCAGATTGAGTCCAGGGTGATTGGAGATATGGCCATCAATCACATCGTTTCGACTTCATTAAAATATCAAACTCAGTTGGTCGAAAATGTAAAAGGACAGAAAGAAATTGGTATTGATCCTCAATATTTTGCGCCAACGATCGAGATGATTAAAAAAATATCAGAATATACATCAACGATCGTTCGTCTTCAAAACGAAATGACCGAGGCTAGAAAAACGGCTAATAACATTGAGAATTTAGAGGAAAGAGCCACTATGTATGGGACGAAAGTAAAAGGGTTCTTTGAAGAAATTAGGTATGCTGTGGATAAATTAGAGCTCATTGTGGACGACGATGAATGGCCATTACCTAAGTACAGAGAATTATTATTAATTAAATAGCCAATAATCCATATGTTGAAACAAGATAATCCTGGATTTTTAGCTGAAGAAATAGCTAACTTAAAAGCTCTTTGCGCTGCAGAGAACAAATCATTTATTGTCATTGATGATGAAGATTTGCCCATGGGGAATGACAAAGAAATGGTTCATATTCAATTTGTAGGAAATTATAAGGAGAGGGAAGTGGTCTACGATGCCATACTTTGTACGCTTCAATTACATTACTCGAGTACGATTTATGAAGAAGCGGAGCGTGAAGCAATCGAGCAATTTCCATTGTATGTACCTATTGAAAATAGAGATGAGACCTATGTGGCAAATGAAGCTTTAGATGATGAAGTGGAAATGTTGATCTTAGAAATCATTGATGAAATTGAAGAAAATGACGATATCAAAGTAAGCGAATACGTTGAGTTAGATGAAGATTTTGACTTTGGGATAAGCTTAGAAGCCGCATTATATGTAGCAGCATTAGAAGAAGAAGTCATTGAAAAATTCATTTCAGATTTTAATTCGAATAGCCTCAAGCTAGATTCCTCCTTATATTCATTTAAAACAGAAGAAGAGTAAATGAGCTGTCCGGTTTTTTATGCATCGGAACCTGAATTAAAGTCTGGTCTAAGTGAAGAAGAATCTTTTCATGCCTGTAGGGTTTTGCGTTTAAAAAATGGTGATCAAATCCATATTTTGGACGGAAAGGGCAAGCGTTTTCAAGCAGAATTAGATTTAGTAGATTCTAAAAAGACTACTTTTAGGTCGTTGCGTATGTTGGAGGAGATTAAAAATCCAGATTATTTTATTTCTCTTTGGGTAGCACCAACCAAACAAATGGAGCGAATGGAATGGATGGTTGAAAAGTGTACCGAACTAGGCATACATTCCATTGGGTTTTTTCATTCTAGATATTCCGAAAGAAAGGAAATAAAATTGAACCGATTAGAAAAAATAGCTATCTCGGCGCTAAAACAGTCGAAAAATTTATTTTTACCAGAGATTAAGTCTATGATTTCAATAAATGAAATCATTCCATTGCCAATAAAGCAAGATTCTTCAAATCAATATTTATTTGCCCATATAGCTGAGCCGGCAGATCAGCCTCTGTTCAAAATTTTACATAAAAACAACCATTTAAACATCTTGATAGGGCCAGAAGGTGATTTTTCAAATGAGGAAAGCGATTCTTTACTCAAAAATAATTGGCAACCTTTTAGTTTAGGCAAAGCTATTTTACGAACAGAAACTGCTTGCATCACAGCTACTCATAGTGTTCATTTAATACATGCGCTCCATGAATAAAATATTAATCGTATTGTTATTCTTTTGTAGCTCGTCCCTCTTAGGTCAAATAAAATTGGCTAAAGTGAAGTATTCAGGGGGAGGAGATTGGTATTCCAATAAAACTTCGTTGCCTAATTTGATTCAATTTTGCAATTCAAACTTACCTTTAAAACTATCAACCACACCTGAAACTGTCGAATTAACAAGCAAACAATTATTCAGTTACCCATTTATCCATTTAACAGGCCACGGTAATGTAGCATTCAGTGATACTGAAACACAAAATTTAAGGACTTATTTACTCGGAGGAGGATTTCTACATATAGATGACAATTACGGTTTAGACGTTTATATAAGAAGAGAAATGAAAAAAGTATTTCCTTCATTAGAATTCGTGGAACTTCCATTTACGCATGCTATTTATCATCAGACATTTAATTTCCCGGCAGGATTACCTAAAATTCATGCGCATGACGGAAGGCCCGCACAGGGATTTGGCCTCATTTATAAAGGAAGACTGATCTGTTTTTATTCGTATGAGAGTGATTTGGGAAATGGCTGGGAAGATATTGGAACCTATACGGATCCAGTAGAAAAACATAATGAAGCATTAAAGATGGGTGCTAATATTCTTCAATATGCATTCACCAATCCTTAAAAATGATAAAAATCAATTATTTAAAATAATCAAAACAAAAAGTGTATTAAAATGCTTATTATATTTGTAACTAAATTTTAAAAAGAAAAAATGCAATTAGTCATTCCCGCTTTCATTATTCATTGGTATATCTCGTTATTCAGCCAAACCTTTTTTCTTCATCGGTATTCAGCACACAAAATGTTTGTCATGAATAAATTTTGGGAAAAATTCTTTTATTTCTTGACCTATCTATCTCAGGGATCCTCCTTTTTAAGTCCTAGAGCTTATGCAGTCTTGCACAGAATGCATCATGCATTTTCCGACACTAAAAAAGATCCACATTCTCCTATGTTTTCGAACAATGTCTTCACGATGATGTGGAAAACAAAGGATTTGTACAATGCTGTAT
>JABMMK010000109.1 GCA_013205605.1 Cytophagales bacterium
ACCTAAGTATTGCGTTTCAAAAAGATCCCATCAATCACGAAATACTTTTTGCCCGAGCGTTAAGCCGAGGTTTTTATGGACATTATACAGGAGCCATCAATGATTTAACGAGAGCCATCAATGATTTAACGAGAGCCATCAAACTTGATCCCAACAATGCAAATTATTATTTTTATCGAGGATATTTCAAATCCAAATTTGGAAAAGAAAAAGGTGCGATCGAAGATTTCTCTATGACCATTCAACTTTACCCTTATTTCCCTGAAGCTTATTATAATCGAGGAATCAAATTATTAAATACGGGGTATTTGTCTGAGGCCTGCCAAGATTTCCAAACGGCCATTGACCTAGGTGACACCTTATCGATCAAGTTTAAAAATGTGTATTGCCGAAAAGAAATTATTCCAAATGCCGAGTAAGAAAAAGCTAAACTGATTTTTGTCGGTTTTAAATTTTGACATAGCCGTAATTTTGCTGTGCCTAAAACAGCAACATGACTCACTCCTCCAAGCAATCTCCACTGATGGGCTTATCATTTATGGTAAATACACAGATTAAAGTGGCCAGGTTTGGAATATCTTCGCAGCAAAAATATGCCCCTCATTTTGCCTAATAAATCGCTAAAAATATTGACCTTTGTCTTTGTTTAATTTATAACGATTTATTATGTCTATTGCAAAAGCTGGCGATCAGGTCGCCGTACATTACACAGGTAAACACGCAGACGGTTCCATTTTTGATTCCTCAGAAGGAAGAACTCCATTAGAATTTCAAATTGGTTCCGGCATGGTCATCAAAGGCTTCGACGATGGAGTGACCGGCATGAGCATCGGAGACAAAAAAACGATTGTCATTCCTGCGGCTGAGGCCTATGGAGAGCATTCTCCGGAAAATGCGGTGAGCATGGAACGCTCACAAATTCCAGCGCACATCGAATTAGCATTAGGAGCTTCCTTAAATATGCACCAGGATGGTGGTCAGGTAGTCGAGGTAGTGATTACTGATTTAACGGAAACACATGTTACTTTAGATGCAAATCACCCATTGGCCGGAAAAGATTTAACATTTGATCTTGAACTTGTTAGCATTCAATAATTGCTATGAAAATTGACTTACGCTCTTTCGTCCCCCATGGACTGGTTATCTTAGGTTTTATCCTAATGGCATTCGTTTATTGCGGACCGATACTTCAAGGAAAAGTACTGATTCAACATGATATCCAACAAGCGCAGGCGGCTGCCCGAGAGAGCGTACAATTTAAAAAAATAAGTGGCGAGGACGCCTGGTGGACTAATTCCATGTTTGGCGGAATGCCTACTTTTCAAATTTCTGGAAGCTATCCATATAGTGTATCTAGTTATACGGGTAGTTTTTTAACGAATTTGTTTCCCAATCCGGTCAACTTACTCATACTCCAATTAATAGGTATGTACCTGTTTTTATGGGCGATGGGAGCCTCTCCTATTTTGGGATTTGCAGGCGCGGTTTTATATGCTTTTGCGACTTACAACATGGTCATTATTCCAGCGGGTCATACCTCCAAAGTATTGGCTTTGGCTTATGCACCAGTCGTATTAGCAGGAATCAAGATTTGCTGGGAGCGAAATAAATGGCTGGGCGCTGCCATTTTCTCCATCGGAATGGCACTAGAATTATATGCCAATCACATCCAGATTACTTATTATTTGTTTTTCATTATTGGGGCCTATAAGCTGTATACATTTTCCAAAGCGATTCAAGATAAAGCCTTGGCCGACTGGTTTGGCAAAGGAATTTTATTGGCTATCGGTTTAATTTTAGCCGTTGGAACGCATTCCATGCGTCTTTGGAACAACTATGAATATAGCAAAGAAACGACTCGGGGTGCTTCTGAATTGAAGGCCAACAAAGAAAGAGGGAGTGGCTTGGATAAAAATTATGCTTTTGATTGGTCCTATGGAATCTCTGAAACAGGTACTTTATTAATCCCTAATTTCAAGGGAGGAGCATCCCAAGGAAATTTGGGAGGTGCTAAATCTGCCACCTACAAAACGATGGTTGACGCCGGTCTGGCCGAAGATCAAGTCCTTGGATTTGTTGAAAAGGGACCGACTTACTGGGGTGAACAGAGTTATACGGCAGGTCCGGCCTACGCAGGAGCCTTAGTTATTTTCCTATTTTTATTTGCAGCTTTCTATCTGAAAACAGCTGAAAAATGGTGGCTCATTGGCGTCACACTATTATTCATCACTTTTTCATGGGGCAAAAACTTTTTCTTCAATGGAATTCTTTTTGACTACTTCCCTCTATTCAATAAGTTTAGGGCCATCACCATGGTGCTTTCCTTTGTGCAATTGGGCTTAGTGGCTTTAGGGATTTTAGGATTACAAAGATTCATCAAAGAGAAACCTAGTTTTAATGAAATCAAAAAACCGCTCCTATATTCATTTGGTTTAAGTGGAGGAATTTGCTTGTTTTTTGCTTTGTTACCCGATTTATTTTTTGATTTTAAGGGTGCGCAAGACGGTGCTGGAATCTTGCAGGATGCCAATATCAATGCGGCCATTTGGAATAGTATTCGGTTAGACCGAATCGTTTTATTTCGATCTGATGCGCTAAGAAGCTTTTTTGTGATCGCCTTAGGAACAGGAATCTTATGGTTAGCCACCAGTAAAAAAGTAAAGAAATCGATCTGGTTAATTGGCCTAGTGCTTTTAAGTATTTTTGACCTAACTCCAGTCGCCAAACGTTATTTTGGAAATGATGCTTTTGTTTCCAAAAGCACGTTGGAGGAACAAGTTCAACCGAGTCCAGCGGACCAACAAATTTTAGCCGATAAAACTCAATTCAGAGTATTGAATTCAACCGTTTCATTCATGAATGATGCGACGACTTCGTATTATCACCAATCGCTGGGAGGCTATCATGGCGCCAAACTTCGTCGATATCAAGAGTTAATCGAGAAATATTTTGCGGGTAGTCCAGCCCAAATGAGTGTTTTGAACATGTTAAACACCAAATATATTATTGGCGCAGATTCATTGGGTAGCCCGATCGCCCAAGTAAATCCCAATGCCTTAGGCAATGCCTGGTTTGTGAAAAATATTCAATGGGCTAATACTCCGGATGATGCCTTAACTGGTATAGAGAAAATAGATCCTAAAAATACGGCAATTTTAGAATTACAGGACAAAGCCATTTTACAAAATTTTGCACCTGATTCTATGACGGTAGGAGTCATCTACATGAAAGAGTACAAACCCAATCACCTTAGTTATTCCTCAAATGTAAGCAAACCATCGCTTGCTATATTTTCTGAAATATATTACCGAGGCAACAAAGACTGGAAAGCATACATCGATGGGAAAGAAGTGAATCACGTAAGGGCTGATTATGTGTTGCGTGGCCTTTTGGTTCCTGCAGGAAAACACACCATCGAGTTTAAATTTAAGCCCTATTCGGTTGAGATGGGCAATAAAATAGACGCGGCCGCGTCCATTGCTTTACTACTATTTATAGCCTTAGGTTTGGGCTTAGCATTTAAAAATAAGATATGATTTATTCGATGACAGGTTTTGGGAAATCCCAAAAAGAGGCGCAAGAATTACAAATTCGGGTGGAGGTAAAGACCTTGAATTCGAAGTTTACCGATCTTTTTTGTCGGCTTCCAAAATCCATTTCGGCTAGGGAGATTGAGATTCGTAATTTTTTAACCCAACAATTAGAACGGGGTAAAATTGAATTAAATGTGCTGATTCAAAAAAATCATGAGGGAGGGGAAGTCAGCATCTTACCTCAGGGGCAAATCGCCTTGTATTATGCTGAATTAAAGCGATTGGCTGCTGAATTAGGTGTTTCAAATTTGGATGAAGGAGCTTTGTATTTGCAGGCTTTAAATGTGCCAACGAGCATTTCTCAAGAAACAAAGGAGGAAAATGAGGAGGAAATCGAGGCTTTGTGGCAAGTGATTTTTGAGGCGATCCAAGAGGCCGTTGCCGAGTGCAAGGAATTCCGTGCTCGCGAGGGCAAAATCGTGGAAGATAAATTTAGAGAATATATCGCGTCCATTAAATCAGGCTTAGACCAAGTGTTGGAACAGGATTTAATTCGTATGCCGGGGATTCGTGAGCGCATGAAAAAATCACTGCTTGAGCTCGGCTTAAACGAAGATTTCGACAAAAATCGTTTTGAGCAGGAAGTCGTTTATTACATCGAAAAATTTGATATTTCAGAGGAAAAAGTGCGTTTAAGTACGCATTTGGAGTATTTCATCGATATCTTGGCAGAGGGGAATGGCAAGAAGCTTAACTTCATGGCGCAGGAAATTGGTCGAGAAATTAACACCATCGGATCCAAGGCGAATGACTCGCAGATTCAGCGCCTTGTCGTAAATATGAAGGATGAGTTGGAGAAGATTAAGGAGCAGACGGCGAATGTACTGTAGTTAGGTAAAAGGTAATAGGTATTAGGTAAGAGGTAATGGGTATTAGGTACTAGGTAAAAGGTATTCGAATTTTATTTAGGCGGGATTATCGCGTCTCTACAAACCGTTCAACAAGGCTATCCCCACACAACCAATTCCTAAACCAATCCATTGTCGGTTCGTCAAGCGCTCCTTAAAAAATACATAGGCCGTCAACGCGCTCAAGAGAATCACACTCAAATTATACATCGTCAATACCACGGCAGCATTGTTTTGATAGGCATCTAAGGCTTTCAAAAGAAAATAAAAGGATAAGAAATTGGGCAAACCTAATGGAATAGCTGCAAGGACCGAATTACGATTCCAATTTAAGGTGCCATTGACCGATTTCCATATGAGAAAAATCGTCGAACTGAGCATGGAACCGATCAGTATCATCATAATAAAAGGTAAAGTCCCCCCCACAAAATAAGTCAATGAGCTATTGAGATAACTAAATAACGTATTAGTCAAACCATAAGCCACAAAAACAGCCAACAACAACCACACAACGGGTTTCACTCCATCTGATGAAGTCAATTGCGGACTACAGAAATAAATGGCCGCAAAAGAAAAAAACAAACCTAAGGCAATGGACCAATTAATCTCCCCCCCTGTCTTTAAAATAAATAGATTAATTAATACTGGAATGACGAGCGAAATATTGTTGGCCAACGAAGTAGGCGCCATTCCATTTTTTTGAGTAGAAAAACCAGACAATAAAAAGGTGATGACAAATCCCACACCCATCGCCATCAATAAAAAAGTATCTACATTGGAAGGCCAATGAAATGGAATAGCAGAAGGCTGGTGAAAATAGGCAGTCAAAAAACAAACCGGATAATTCAATAAAATGGCAATTCGCGTATCCACTTGGAATTTAGCATGCGCTCTGAAATTCACGAGCAATAGAACTGAAAATACCACCGAAAGAACTAAATAAAGCATCTTATGATTTTTTTACCAGGTCCTCTAATAAACCGACCCACTCAGGAGAATTATTTAAACTTTCTACTAGTTGCCAGTGTTCGCCACCTGCCTCTTCAAATATTTCTTTATACTCCTCTCCTACTTCAATCGTTGTCTCTAGGCAATCAGAAACAAAAGCGGGCGAAAAAGCCAATACTTTTTTATGACCTTCAGCCACCAATTTGGGAATCACTTCGTCGGTATAAGGCTTAAGCCAAGGATCTCGGCCTAATCTACTTTGAAAAGAAGTGGTATAAGTCCCTGGCTTTAAACCCATTTTACCTGCGATCAATCGAGTCGTTTCATGGCATTGTGCCCGATAGCAACCATGATTCTTATCGGTGATTGACTCGCAACAAGTGCCAAAAACACAAGTCGTTTTAGTTAAATCACCCTTGCGCACATGTCGTTCAGGGATTCCATGGTAAGAGAATAGATAATAATCAAAGTCTACCTCCTTTTGGTAATTCGCAGCTTTCGCGGCAAAATAACTTGAGAATGTAGGATGATCATAAAAATAACTCGCAATGGAAAGCGATGGCATCACTTGCCATTTGGACATCAATTGCATCACTCGTTCAAATACAGAACCTGTAGAAGCCGAAGCATATTGTGGAAAAAATGGAATGACAATTAATTTCTTTAAATTTTTGGCTTCCATATCCGCCATAGCTGAAGCTAAATCAGGGCTCTGATATCGCATGGCTAAGCGCACATAATAGGAATCGCCAAGTTTCACTTGTAAGTCGCGCGCCACATCTTCCCCGTAAAATTTGAGAGGTGAACCACGTTCTTCCCATAATTCCTTATATATTTTAGCTGATTTGGGCGCTCGAAATGGAGCAATAATTCCCTTAACTAAAATATAACGGATCAAGTATGGAATGTCTATTACTCGACCATCCATCAAAAATTCACGTAAATACTTACGTACCGAAGGAGTTCCTGGATCATCTGGAGTTCCTAAATTAACAATTAATACACCTACCATAGGAAAAATTTAAAAGCACAAAGATCATTTAAAAATTACAAATTCCATCCTTCTGGAGTAATTTTTGTTCGATAGGAAGATTCCACACAAGGAACGCGGTCTTGACAATTCACAGAACCAGGAGGACACGTATAAATTTCTCCCGTCAAAAACGTAATTAAAGCAAATTCTTCCTTAGGGACATTTTTTAATCGATCAATAAAGTAAATCTTTTTACGAACAGAAAATACATTGAAAATACCCAATACTCTTTCCTTAGGATCCGTCATAGGTTTAATATTCAAACTAAAACGAGTCTCTGCGGGAACGTCAAATAAAGAACCGCTGGATTGCACCTGAGCAATTAAAGATTGATAAAAATTGAATGCATTCTTGGTGATTGAACGTTGCTCTAGACGTAAATAATAAGGCGAATATCCATCGAAAGGTACTCGAGCTACTTGACGTCCTGAAATTCTCTGTCCGTTGGTCAGCACATCGGAGAACACATTTAGGTCATTGTTAGTGGAAATATCCCAGCAATTGCCATTGCACAAATAATTCAAAATATCTTCAGTAGGCATTCTAGGTGCTACGCAAACATTGGTTTTGAAATTCCAGGTGGCACCACCCTCACAGGTTTCACAGACTGAAATTTTTTCAAAATGCCTCCAATTCCACATATAAAAATCACCTTCTCGTGGACTATCTTTAAAATCGACATACACTGAAAAACCATTTCGCCGAGGATCTACCTTATCGTATTGATCTCGCACCTCAAACTGAGTGACTATATTTTCAATTTCAGGAGCTGGAATCATTTTTTCCTCAACGCTTTCATATTGTTTTCCAGTAAGCGTTTTTACAAATAATCGATAGGTGGAGCCCACCTTACCCACAAAGCCTACCGGAGGCAAATAGGTGCCAAGGACAATTCCTTCTTTGAAAATAGTTTTTAAACCTGTTTGGTCTAACACATAGACTTCGGCTTTAGAAACGGCCAAGGGGTTTTGAGAAATAATTCGATTCGCTGAACTTGTAATTCGAATTTTATTTAAAGCCTCATCGTCAGAGATGTCGGCTTCAATAGTCATGTATGAGGTGGAATCAATTTGCTTAAAATCCATAATGGGGTTAATACAAGCCCAAGAAATCATGCCAATGATAGAAGAAAAAAGTATATATCGAAATAAATGAGTAGGCATCTCTATAAAAATTTAAAATTGTACGTAAGAGAAATAAAAGGAGAGGCAAACACGCTTAGCTCATAGGCTCTAAGCCCTATTTTGGAAGATTTGAAGAATACCGAATAGGGATTCTGTCTGCCATAAAGGTTGTAGACCGTGAAAACCCAACTACCTTCCCAGCGCTGACTTTTCATCGACGGATTATTAATGGTCCAAGAAAAATCTAAGCGGTGGTAATCTCGAATGCGGTCATTATTCCTCTCTTGGAATACTGGATACTTTTTGCCCCCAATTTCATACATCCCAGATGGCGATGAAAAAGGTCTACCTGTGTTATATGCAAAGGTAAATGAAAAACTATGGTGGGTAGTTGGCTGAACATTCAACATCATATTAAACGTATGAGGTTTATCATAATTGGTCGCAAACCAATCACCGCCATTGATAGACTGCACCTCAGGATAATCACCAATCATCTGACTAAAGGCACGCGCATAGGTGTAGGAAACCCAACCACTGACTTCTCCCTTTTTCTTTTGAACCATTAATTCAACTCCATAGGCTTTGCTTTTTCCGGTCACCAACTGAGTTTCAATGTTGGGATTTAATTGCAAATTAGCCCCAGAAATAAAATCAAGGGTATTGCGGACATCTCGATAATAGGTCTCTAAAGATGCTTCATAGACGTTTTCATTATAGGTTTTAAATAAACCCAAAGAAAGAAAATCACTTTGTTGGGGCTTAATAAACTGATCAGCTGTTTTCCAACGAGATGTAGGCAAAGGAGTTGTGTTATTAGAAAGCAATTGAAAAAACTGCTGCATTCGATTATACCCAAATTTCATCGTTGAATTTTCGCCAATTGAATATTTCATCGTTAAACGAGGCTCAAATCCTCCATATGAAGACATAACCTCACCATCCGCAAAGGTCTTTTTGCTAACAATGGAATTTAATGATGGCATGCGATTAGGCGTATATTCATTAAACGTTCCAGCGCCAATTCGCCAATATTGCGAATACCGTAATCCATATTGAATGGTAAATTTATCGTTCATTTTAAATTCATCATCCGCAAAAATCGCGGCTTCCATCGATTGCTCATCTTGAATTTTAACCGTAGCCACACGGGAAACAACGCCAATATTTAAAGACCCTGGATCAATATCATAGCGCGTAATCGTAGCACCAAAATTCATCTTATGCTTATCATTCGGCTGAAAATCAAAACTTGCCGATAGGTTTTTATATTTGATGAAACTATTTAAATCAATCGTATTAACCGTATCAGGGGCATAAGTCTTCGTCTTATAAACGGTACTCGCCGCACTTAACATCAAATTCAACTTCTCAGAAAAATAATGATTCCAATGTATCGCAAAATTGGTGTGGCCATAATCAAACGAGGTACGCTTGGCAATCACATTTTCAATGCTAAACAATGAATCCACCCGATAGTAATCCTGACTTAAATAACTAGAAAAAGAAATCGTATTCTTCGTATTGGGTCTATAAAAAACTTTGGTTGCCACATCAGAGAAGTTGGCCCGAATATTTTTCAAATAATTAGGCGCAAACCACTTAAACATAAAATCATTTATAGACAAACGACCAGCTACCATAACCGATAACTTTTCTTTGACAATAGGTATTTCAGCCAGTAGTCGGTTAGAGACTAATCCAATGCCACCTTGCATTTTGAATTTATCCGTATTGGGTTCAATCATTTTGATATCCAACACCGCAGCTGAACGGCCACCAAACCTAGAGGGAATACCTCCTTTATATAATTCTAAATCTCGAATCGCATCGGAAGCAAAAACGGAAAATAAGCCAAACATGTGCGTCGGGTTAAAAATAGGGGTATCATCAATATAAATTAGATTTTGATCTACATTACTTCCTCTAATATTTAGTCCATTCGCACCCTCACCCACCGATGAAACCCCGGGCAAAGTCTGAAGACTTCGAATAACGTCCACCTCACCCATCATCGTAGGTAATTTTTTAATTCCTTTTAAACTCAACACCGTGACACCTAAAGAAGGAGTTTGAATATCGCGTTTGGTTGACGCGCTTGAAACAATTACTTCTTCCAATTGCTTCGTCACATCGTTCAATTGAACATTCAATTCGAAATCAGCTTTCAAATAAAATTTAGTCCGATAAGGATTATAGCCCACATGACCCACTTTTAAAACATATTCACCAAAGGGAAGAAATATACGATATCGACCTGCAGAGTCAGTAGAAACACCCGATTTTTTAAAATCTACGGAAATATCAGCACCTCGTAAAGGTTCGCCAGTTTGAGCGTCTAAGACGCGACCGTAAACGGAAGGTAAGGAGGTGGTAGTTTGGGCGAATGAGAATTGGCTTCCGGAAATTAATAAAAAGATAGGAAGTACTCTAAGTAAGAGTTTAATCATAAATAATAAAAAGTTAAAACTAAAAATACGAAAATTCCCCGATAAAATTTACTTTAATAGCGACCAAACCGAGGATATTGCGACGAAAAATAAAGCAATGGGAGTCAAAACTTTCCAGGACAAATACATAAGTTGGTCTACACGCAACCTAGGAAGCGTCCAGCGAATCCACATTTGTAAGGCGATTAGAATATACGATTTCAGCATCAGCCAGAAAAAACCTACAGCCGTTCCGAACACAGTTCCCGGAGTTCCATTGGTCCAATCAGCTAATGCAAGGCTACCTACATTAGGAAAGGGCGAATACCAAGCACCCCAAAAAAGGATCACTCCTAATATGCTGACTAGCAACATGATGCCATATTCCGAAAGAAATAATAATGCCCAGCGCATCCCCGAATATTCGGTATGAAAACCACCCACTAATTCAGATTCAGCTTCTGGAATATCAAAGGGAGCTCGATTGGCTTCGGCTAAACTGGCAATAAAAAATACGATGAATAAAAAAAACAAAAAAGGCATTCGGACTACATTCCAAGTCAAAATTCCTCCCATGCTTCCCACTTCTATACCTGTATATTTGATGCCAAATAAATATTGTTCCCCCTCAGCAAAAATTCCTTGTTGGCCCGCGATCTCCTGCAAATTCAAGCTAGAAGACAAAATGACAACCGATAAAATGGACAGTCCCAACGGTATTTCATAGGAAACTAATTGGGCCGCCGAACGAATCGCCCCTAACAGCGAATATTTATTATTTGACGTCCAACCGGCCAGCAATATGCCCAGTGTATCTAGCGATATAATTCCCATCAGGAGCATTAAACCCATTTCCGTTTGGCTTCCTTGAAGCCAAACCCCTGAACTTAAGGGGATGACTGAAAAAGCACCAAAAATGGAGAGAAATATAATCCAGGGTGCGGCTAGAAAAAGTTTTCTTTGGGCAGCATAAGGCACAATATCCTCCTTTTGCAATAACTTAAGTAAGTCGGCAAAAACCTGCAAAAGTCCCCATTTCCCTACTTCTGTCGGGCCCAAACGGTCCTGCATAAATGCTGATAATTTTCGCTCCACATACACGCCCACCACCACATTAAGGCTGATTAAAACAAGGCAAATAAGTAGAGCGATCCACATTATAGTTTATTTAAGGCCTGAGTGATGTCCTCAATTAAATCGTCGATGTGTTCTAGGCCCACCGAGATCCGAACTAAACCATCTGTAATGCCGACTTCAGCCTTATCTTCAAGAGACAAT
>JABMMK010000110.1 GCA_013205605.1 Cytophagales bacterium
ATCACCAAATAATTAAGCTTTTTTTCTTGCCTTATAGCGATCATACAGCATTTGAAGAATTCCATCTTTCAATCCTAAATCGGGTACAAATATATTGGAACAACCTGCGCACTCCATGGCAGCCAAATAAATAGATGAGGCAGGAACAATGACATCCGCACGATCAGTATTGAGTCTTAATTTATGCACACGTTCTTCAAAAGTAAAGGAACTTACATAGGCGGCAATTTTTTTAAGTTCGTCCATCGTCATGGTCTTCAATTCATTCACCTCACTAGACATATTGTACAATTTACTGATGTTTCCTCCCGTTCCTACGGCATAAATGGGACCATTCATAGTTACGATTTGCAAGGAAATCCACTGCTTCATTTTTTCCCAATCAGATTCTTTTTCCTTGCCTTCCAAGAGACGGACAGAACCAATTTTAAAAGATTTAGAAGCCAATTTTTCTCGGTTACGGTAGATATTTAACTCAGTAGAACCGCCGCCTACGTCAATATGCAAGTAATTTTTCTGAGGATGCAACGATTGTACAACTACATCATTAATCAATTCGGCCTCTCGTGTCCCATCGATTACATTGATTTTCATCTCTAAAATCTTATTGATTCTAGTGATTATTTCAGCCGCATTAACAGCCTCGCGCATGGCAGAAGTGGCACAAATGGAATAATCTTGTACTTCATGCAATTCCATTAATAATTTATACGCCTGTAATAATTTCAAAATTCTCACTTCGGATTCAGGAGAAATAGCTCCGTCGATAAACACATCATGGCCTAAACGCAATGCAAACCGAACATACTCGACGCGCTTAAAACTGATTACTCCTTCATCTTCCAATACACTTGATATTTGTAAACGAGCAGCATTAGAACCTATGTCAATCGCAGCAAACTTCATATTAAATGTATTTATGGTTTGTGTAAATAAAAGCCATTGGCCTGAGGCTCAAAACTGATAACCGTTCCTAAGACAAAAAGCAACTCCCGCTTATCGATTAGTACCGGAATTTCGTCAATTAAATAGGCCTCGTCGTGATCCGTTTTTGAGTCAAATCCCAACACAAATGTCCCACCGCAGGCCCCTCCCCTCATTCCAACTCGGACAAATGGCTCAGGCATTTTGTTCTCCCTAACCAAAGGCAACAAATTTAATAAAGCGGAATCGGTAAACTGAACTGGAGATTTATTTGACATACATTGCGTGATTCACTGCATAAAATTAGCTAATTTTAAATAGTAAATAATCCCATGCGCCTTAACAAAATTTAATTTAAGTCATTTACAATAAAAAGGCCTGAATTAAGTTAAAGAAAAAACGAATATATGATATACTCCATACTATGGGCAGATGATGAAATAGATTTATTAACGCCATACATTATTTTTCTTGAAAATAAGGGCTACCAAGTGAGTACCGTGAATTCAGGAGCTGATGCAATGGAGCTGGTAATCAAACAAAAATTTGACGTACTTTTTTTAGATGAAAATATGCCAGGGATGTCTGGCCTCGAAGTTTTAATTGCCATCAAACAAATCAGACCTAATCTTCCTGTCATCATGATTACCAAATCAGAAGAGGAGGAACTCATGGAGGATGCCATTGGATCAAAAATTGCCGATTATTTAATTAAGCCACTTAATCCCAACCAATTACTTCTTTCAGTGAAGCGGATTTTTGACAAAAAAAGGTTGCAGGAAGAGAAGACAAATTTGAGTTACCAACAAGAATTTCGAGCACTTTCCATGCAATACCAAGATAAACTCAATGCAGAGGAGTGGTCTGAAATTTACAAAAAACTATCCTATTGGGAATTAGAAATAGACAATACGGAAAACAAATCCATGGCTGAGGTTTTAAACAGTCAGAAGTCAGAAGCCAATGCTCATTTCAGCAAGTTTGTCGAGAAAAATTACGAAAATTGGCTCCAAAAGCCAGATTCAGACACTCCCATACTTTCTCACCTAATGATGAGAAAATATGCATTTCCTCTAATCAATGACAAAAGTCCGCTATTTTTCATTTTAGTTGACAATCTTAGGTATGACCAATGGAAAATACTGGAAGTATTTATCCAAGATTATTTCCAAGTTGAGAGAGAAAATACCTATTATTCCATTTTACCTACCACGACCGCATTTGCCAGAAATTCAATTTTTGCGGGCATGATGCCCTCTGAGATTCACAAAAACTTTCCAGACAAATGGGTGCATGATTTAGGAGATTCAGATGATGATGAAGGATACAATCAATATGAGGAATTTTATCTCCAACAACAACTGAAGCGATTGAAAATAGACGCTAAATCATCCTACCACAAAATCATTCATCAATATCAGGGAAAACAGCTAGTAGACAATTTCAACAAACTGCTGACCAACGATCTAAATGTCATTGTTTACAACTTCGTGGACATGCTTTCTCATGCAAGGACCGACATGGCTATGATTAAGGAATTAGCACCTGATGAATCTGCTTACCGCTCTTTAACTGCTAGTTGGTTCCAACATTCCCCCTTATTTGATTTGTTAAAAAAGATCTCATCTAAAAAAGGACGAGTTATTATCACCACTGACCATGGAATGATACGGGTGCAAAATCCAATTAAAATTGTGGGGGATCGCAATACCAATACGAACTTAAGGTATAAGCAAGGGAAAAATTTAAATTGGGACAGCAACAGTAAAATGATGGTCTCAAGGAAGCCTGAACAATTATTTCTACCAAAGCCTAACATGTCGACCACCTATGTTTTTGCGAAGGAAGATTGCATTTTTGCTTATCCTAACAACTACAATCATTTTGTTAATCATTACAAAAATACCTTCCAACATGGAGGGATTTCACTAGAGGAATGTATTATTCCGGTTGTGTATTTAACAGGGAAATAAATTAGATTGAGTCGATGGGAGAAATTTTACCTCCCTCGCACTGAAGAAATTGGCCTGGAACTTTGCGCATGGTGTTATAATCATGGCTTGCCATCAAAATGGTGGTTCCTTGTTTGTTCAATTCCTGAAACAATGACATGATCTCTAAGGAAACTTCAGGATCTAAATGGCCTGTCGGCTCATCGGCCAACAATAAAACAGGCTTATTCAAAATAGCTCTAGCAATACAAATGCGTTGCTGTTCCCCACCCGATAATTTATGAACTCTTTTATGCAAGGCACTTGACATACCCACTTGGCTCAAAACAGTCTCAATGCGAGCCGCATTTTCCACTTGATCATGATGTCCAGTTGCTTCCAAAACAAAAGATAAATTCATTTCCACATTGCGATCGGTCAGCAATTGGAAATCTTGAAATACAAAACCTAATTTTCTGCGTAGAAAAGGGATTTCATTGGATTTAATATCGTTTAATGAATATCCAGCTACAGAAGCCTGACCAGAATCGATGGGCAATTCAGCAAAAATCGATTTAAAAAAAGTACTTTTCCCGCTGCCCGACTTCCCTATCAAATAAACAAAATCTCCTTGGTTTAATTCCAGAGAAACGTCCTGCAAAGTGGGAACCCCATCCTGAGAAACATGAACATTTTTAAAAGATAAAATGGACATAAATATGATCTATTTATTAGCCGACTTTGCATGATCAGCTAAAAACGTAGCTAATCCACTATCGGTCAATGGATGTTTCAATAAGGCTAAAATAACTGAAAGAGGACCTGTCATTACATCTGAACCCGCTTCCGCACATTTAATGATGTGCATCGAATGACGCACAGAGGCTGCCAAAATTTGAGTGTCAAAATCATAATTATCATAAATTAACCGAATTTGCTCAATCAATTCGATCCCGTCAAAAGATATATCATCTAATCGGCCAACAAAAGGAGATACATACGTTGCTCCTGCCTTTGCCGCTAATAAAGCCTGTCCCGCAGAGAAAACTAAGGTACAATTAGTCTTAATTCCACGCTCAGAAAAATATTTCAATGCCTTAATTCCTTCTTTAATCATCGGAATCTTAACGACAATTTTATCATCTAAATCTGCCAACTCCTCCCCTTCACGGATCATTTCTGCTAGATCAGTGGCAATCACTTCAGCCGAAACATCCCCATCTACAATATCACAAATAGCCTTGTAGTGTCTTAAAACATTATCTTTCCCACTGATACCTTCTTTGGCCATCAAAGATGGATTAGTCGTTACACCATCCAATATACCAAGGTCGTGAGCCTCCCTAATATCATTTAAATTAGCAGTGTCAATAAAGAACTTCATATAGCTTGGGTTAAAATAGACAAAAAAAATGGCAAATTCACCGCTCAACCAACCTACCCTTGCTTTGATCAAAATCTGGGGGATTCAGCGGGAGCTGGTAATTTGCCGTTGCAAATATGGCATAAAACCTGCTTTTTTCAAAATAATAATGGATAATTTGCATTCTCATTAATACCTTTATAAAAAGGATTTCATATGCGCCTAGGCAATTATATTATTTTGTTCATCATTTCGAATATTCTATCCCTAGGATGTTCAAGTTCAGCAGAGTCATGGTTTGAAGAAGCGAAGGCTCGAATGAAAAAAGGGGATTTAATTACGGCCAGAGAAGCCATTGAAAAAGCGCTTGAAAAAAATCCAGGTTATTCAGAAGCCTATAATTTGAGAGGAGTAATCAATTTTCAAGAAAAAAAAATAGATGAAGCCATTCTTGATTATCAGAAATCGGTCGACTTAAAACCATCGAATTACTTGGGCCAATTAAATTTAGCTGCCGCTTTTATGGAAAAAAATGCGTGGAAAGACGCAGTAAATCCGATCGAAAAAGCAATCAAAATTGCCCCTGATTCAAGTGCCGGATATTTACAAAGAGGAATTATTCGAGCTGCATTACATCAAATCGACCTTTCCAAAGAAGATTTCAAAACCAGCATTAAATTAAACCCAAAAGAAATTAATGCCTTTTACAATCGAGGAAATCTCTATTTCCAAGAAGATAAATTAGATTCAGCCATTTTAGATTTTGAGCAAACAATTTCATTAAATTCGGAATATGGAAAGTCCTATTACGCTTTGGGACTTAGCTATTACAAAAAAAATGATTTCGAAAAATCGTGCTTAGCATTTAATCAAGCAAGTAAATTAAATTATCCTGGTGCCAAAGATGCGCTAAAAAACCTATGTAAATAAAAATTAAGATGAAAAAACTACAAACTTATTTAGGCGCAATCTTTGCCATCATTTTCGTCTTTTTCTCATATTGGCAGTTAAATGATCCAGATCCTATCTTGTGGGTGCCGATTTATGGAGTGGCCACCTATGTTTCGATTCAAGCCTTTCGACATAAAAGTAATTCAGAATTACTCATCGTATTATTTGTCTTATCGGCTACAGCCGGTTTACAAATATGGTCAGAAATGACAGCATGGGAAGGTTTTTTAACCGATGGTCTTAGCATGAAAACAATGAACCAAGAATTGGCTCGTGAGGCTGTAGGCATTTGGATCGCCTCCTTCTCTTACGGTATTTATTATGTATTAAACCTAAAAAAATAAGATGCTAGACCTTGGCTTTGTTTCAGCTATTTTACCCAATAAAAATTTAGATGAGGTATTAGCATTTGCCCAAAAAGAACAATTTGCTTGTGTAGAAGTGATGTGCTGGCCCAGTGAGAATGCTGATACACGAAGATATGCAGGTGTTTCACATATATCAGTGGATGCGCTAAGTCAAGATGAATTGTTGGCATTAAAAGACAAATTAGCGAACCAATCCGTTAAAATTTCAGCTTTGGGCTACTATCCTAACCCAATGGACCCCGATGAAAAGCAGGCTTCATTTTACAGAAATCACATAAAAAAAATCATCAAAGCCGCATCCGTGTTAGGCATCGGAAATGTTAATACGTTTGTCGGCCGCGATTTCACCAAAAATATCGATTACAATATTTCAAAATTTAAAGAGGTATGGCCTGAAATTATTGCCCTAGCCGACAGCCTAAACATAAAAATTGG
>JABMMK010000111.1 GCA_013205605.1 Cytophagales bacterium
GCCATGGCGATAGCCGCATGGTTATGGTCTGGCGTTGAAATAGTTACTGCATCAATGCCCTTCTCTTTTTCCAACATCACACGCCAGTCTTGATAACGACCGGCCTTAGCAAACTTCTCAAACAATGGTTTCGCCCTTGTCAAATCCACATCACAAAGAGCCGTAATGTTATTAACGCCTTCATTGTAGGCATTCGTTACATCTGACATTCCTTTGCCATTGATACCGACTCCAGCGATATTCAGTTGATCACTGGGAGCTCGAAAACCCTTTCCTAACACATGTCTAGGAACAATGTAAAAACTACCAGCAAGAGCACTTTTTTCCAAAAAACTTCGTCTAGTTACCGCCATAATTTTAGGTTTAATTGATATTTATTTTTTATAAGTCTCGTGAAGATTGTGTGGTATTATGATGTTGCGTTAATTAATTGGCACAATTCATTCCAAACGGTGTCAAATGGCAAATCTTTTGCCATTCCGCTTTCATTAAAAAGCAATTTTACTTTTTGACTATTTTTATACATCCCCGAATATGACATATAAGTTTTAAAATTCAAAAATTTACCATTTAAAATTACGCCTGGCAACATGAACGCATTGGCTAAGTGTGTTGGCCCAGAATCCAATCCGATAAAAAAGGAGGCTTCTTTCATGATTTTCATTGTTTCTGGCAGGCTTGTTTTACCGACCAAACTAATGAAATTTTCATGAGTAAAATTTAGCGGATTTATATGGCCAATTTCAATGATGTTTACATTCCACGTTTCGATTAGTTGAGTTAATAAATGATGCCAATTTTCATCTGTCCAATCTCGCAGCCCTGCATTTGATTTACAATGTATGACCCAATAAGGATTTTCAAATGGGGTGTTATAGGGTATGTCATCCAGGTAAATTATTGGCTGCACATCTTCAATAGCTAAATCAGAAAGCTTTAAGGCTATTTCCAATAAATTATGTTGATTGTAGTAATTTGACAAATTAATACCCAATTCATCAGCCTTCGTATTTGAAATGGATATTCCCGTCAGTTCATCTATTCTAAAACCACTTAAATGAAGGTTATAATAATGATGGAATGGATTCGATTTTTGAAGCAAATAACTGAGTAGAGTATACTTTTGATCGAAAAGCAGGTCGACGAGTGGATGATTTTCAAAGACGGGGAATTGCTTTTTATTCGTAATCCAAGTGATGTGAGTGTGCTTGAATTTTTGATTTAATCGAGGCAATACAGGCTCTGAGGCAACCATATCACCCAAATCGCCGTCCATGGCGATGCACAAAAAGACTTTTTGGGGAAACTTTACTCTGAGCAATAATACCCTGATATAAAGGCCTACATAATAACCAAAAACTTCAACCCAATAAAAAAGGAGATTCAAATTTTTCAATGGTTTAAACAGGTTTGCTTTTTAAAAAAAATAATCCTTTTCTTAAGCTTTACTAACTTTTAAAAAGTTAGTAAAGCTAAAAGAAAAGAAATTGAAAAACTACTTTACAGTGACCATTAACCTGATCATTTTAGGGTTCTATTTTAAAAATAATTGCTTCTTTCAGAAAATCAATATAAATTAAACTTGCTTAGAAAAACCTATTTAAAAACATGAAAAATCCCGTATCAGTAAGCTCTTTAACCCAAAGAGATACTCAAATTTCCATCATGCTGATCGGGATGATGTTTTTTATTTTTGGTTTTGTTTCTTGGGCCAATTCCATATTAATCCCCTACTTTAAAATTGCCTGTGAACTTACCAACTTCAAAGCCTATTTAGTCACATTCGCATTTTACATTTCCTATTTCATCATGTCTGTTCCTGCATCCTATGTCCTAAAGTCCATTGGATTTAAGAAAGGAATGATGCTAGGATTTTGGATAATGTCCATCGGGGCATTCATTTTTATTCCTGCAGCCATGAACCGGGCCTACCCTATTTTCTTATTAGGTTTATTTACCTTAGGAACAGGGTTAGCCATTTTACAAACAGCTGCCAATCCATACATCACCCTTTTGGGCCCCAAAGAAAGTGCTGCCCAAAGAATCAGCATCATGGGAATCTGTAACAAGGGAGCGGGGATATTAGCTCCTTTGGCCTTTGCCGCAGTGATATTAAAGGCGACGGATAGCGACTTGTTTAAGAATTTGGAACATATGACGGGGGCCGACCGGAATTTGGCGTTGAATGAATTAATCCAACGAGTGATCGTTCCTTATTTTTGCGTCGGGATTTTATTGTTTTTATTGGGTTTAGCCGTGCGATTTTCGCCTTTGCCTGAAATAGAAACCGACCAAGAAAATGAAGAAACAGCTCAAGCTAACTCAAACAAAACGAGTATTCTCCAATTTCCCCATTTGATTTTGGGCGCCGTTGCCATTTTTCTACATGTAGGTACCCAAGTGATTGCAATCGACACGGTTATTGGCTACGCGGGATCAATGAATATTCAGCTCATGGAAGCCAAAATTTTCCCTTCATTTACACTGGCAGCTACCATTTTTGGATACATCATTGGGATCATATGCATCCCAAAATACATCAGCCAAGTCAATGCGCTTCGTACATGTACCATTCTTGGATTACTATTCTCTTTTGGAATATTAATGACGTCTGGCAACGTTGAACTAGCAGGATTAAATGTAGACATCAGCATATGTTTTGTTGTTTTATTAGGCTTGGCCAACTCGCTGATTTGGGCGGGTATATGGCCATTAGCGCTGGATGGCTTAGGCAAGTTCACTAAAATAGGAGCATCCATTTTAATTATGGGTCTTTGTGGAAATGCAATTCTCCCACTTTTTTATGGTTATTTTGCGGATCTGTATGACTTGCGATTGGCCTACGCCGTATTAATTCCCTGCTACTTATATTTAATTTTTTATGCCATCAAAGGACATAAAATCAGACAATGGACGCTTAAAAATAATTAGAAATGAAAGTAAAAATGACGCGTAGAAATTTTATGGGACCCTTGGCTTTAGCGGGATTGAGTCTGCCATTTTCTAAACTTACATTGATGTCTAGCAAGGCTGAAGGTAAAAGAATTGGGATCATTGGACTCGATACATCCCATAGTGTTGCCTTCACAAAATCCTTAAATGCGAGCATTCAAAATCCAATCTATGATGGATTTAGAATTGTGGCAGCTTATCCACAGGGAAGTAAGGACATCGTTTCTAGTACAGAACGTATTCCTGGATATACCGAAGATGTCAAAAAACTAGGGGTTGAAATTGTGGGGTCAATCCAAGAACTTTTAAGCAAAGTGGATTTTGTTTTGCTTGAAACAAATGATGGGAGATTGCATTTAGAGCAAGCTATTGAAGTATTTAAATCAGGTAAAACGACATTCATCGACAAGCCTATAGCCGCATCCTTAGCCGATGCAAAAGCCATATTTAATGAAGCCGCAAAATATAAAGTGCCCATATTCTCCGCTTCATCCCTTCGTTTTTCTACTGGTATGCAAGAAATAAAGCAGGGGAAAATTGGCTCAGTGATGGGAGCCGACACCTATAGCCCGATGAAATTCGAAAAAACACATCCTGATCTTTTTTGGTACGGGATTCATGGCGTTGAAATGCTTTTTACGGTGATGGGAACGGGTTGCATATCTGTCCAAAGAACTATATCAGAAGACCAAGAAGTATGTACGGGTGTTTGGGCTGATGGGAGAATCGGGACATTTAGAGGCATAAAAACGGGTAAACAAGATTACGGCGGGACCGCATATGGCAAAACAGGAATCATGCATTTAGGGCCATACAATGGCTACGATCCCCTTTTAGTTAAAATTATCGAATTCTTTAAAACAGGAATTCCTCCCGTAGATAAAGCAGAAACATTAGAAATATTTGCTTTCATGGAAGCAGCAGACAAAAGCAAAAATAAAAAAGGGGGCCGAGTTAAAATTGCCAACATCAATTAACATCATGGAAAAAATAATTAGCATTCTATTTATAGGCTTGGTGTTTGGCGCATGCCAAAGCAATAAACTAAGTCGCGTTGAAAAAACCAACGGCTATACGCTCCTATTTGACGGAAAAACAAATGTGGGTTGGCGTGGTGCCTACCAAACCCAATTCCCCTCACATGGATGGGTGATTAAAAACGGCCAACTATTAGGCCAACTATCTTCCGGCAAAGAATCCGGTGATGGGGGTGATATTATTACATTGAAAAAATACAAGAATTTTGATTTAAGTTTTGATTGGAAATTAGGGAAATTGGGTAATTCTGGGGTCAAGTATTTTGTGGAAGAACTTCCAGTAAAACCGGCTAATTCAAGCTCATTGATCGGTTATGAATATCAATTAATTGACGATCCTGACTTTATCTACAACGACAAGCATTTACCAGAGGATCATAAAACAGGTGCCCTATACAATATGGTTCCACCCAACAAACCTGATGTGAAAATTGGCCAATGGCATACTTCCCGCATCGTCATAAAAGGTGAGCAAATTGAACATTGGTTGGACAATAAGCTGATCATATCGGTCAATAGAAATTCCAATGAATTCAAAAATGGGTTCTTACAAAGTAAATTCAAATCTATATCGGGATACGATAAACGCAAAGAGGGATATATTTTATTGCAAGATCATGGCCACAACGTAGCCTTCAAAAACATCAAAATAAAGGAATTAGATTAATTTTTTTGATAGACCGACCGACCTTTGACGAAGGTTTGTTGGACTTCCACCTGATCATCAAATATTACCACATCCGCATCTTTGCCTTTGGTCAAAGATCCTTTTCGATCTGAAACTCCCATGATTCGAGCTGGGGTTTCAGTAATCATTTGGATCGTTTCCACTAATGGAACCTCAGCCATCGTCAACATGGTTCGAAGCAATCGGTCTGCGGTAGCGACACTCCCAGCAAAGGAAGTTCGATCAGGTAATTTTGCCACGCCATCTTCGACGATGACTTTTAAGCCGTTTTTGAATGACCCTAAAACCGAATCACCCTCTGGCATATCGGCAGCCCGCATCGCATCCGTAATTAAGGCAATTCGATCTGGACCTTTTATTTTATAAATCAACTTCAACAGTGGAGCGGGTAAATGAACGCCATCCGCTATAATTTCCACATCCATATCATCTAACAAATAAGCTGATTCAATGACACCGGCATATCGAAAAGCATTGCGCCGAGTGACCCCCGACATGGAAGAATAAAAGTGGGTAGCTAAGGTAAAACCCCCATGATGATAGGCCTCCAAAACTTCCTCATAAATAGCATCCGTATGCGCAATGGCTGCTAAAACGCCTTTTGAGGTTACATATTTTCCAAATTCCACAGCTCCTTTTAGCTCGGGTGCCGCAGACCAACGCTTTATGCAATCAAAAGAAGAAAGAATTTCTTTGTATTCGGCAGGATCAGGATCTCGAATAAATTTCGGGTCCTGTGCCCCTCGTTGGCTTACGGCAAAATAGGGTCCCTCCAAATGCATTCCAATAAAATCAGCTCCTGACTTATTGGATTCACAAGCGGTTTGATAGGCCTCCAGCGTTTGAATCAAATCTTCTTTTTCACAGGTTAAGGTCGTTGGCAACATGGAAGTGGTGCCATGTTTGGCATGTGTTTGGGCAATCTGTAAAAATGCATCCACGGTTCCATCCATAAAATCAGACCCTCCTCCCCCATGAATATGAATGTCAATAAATCCGGGTGAAATGTAATTACCCTGAGCGTCAACTAATTTAGCATCCGGGAAATCGATATCGTTTGTCGGCACGTCAACAACCTTTCCATTTTCAATCAATAAACATCCTCCTGATTGAATCCGATTCTGATGAATGATTTGGCCATTAAAGATTTTAATTCTGTCCGACATTCGTTAAAAATTCTTTGGTAAAAGCGAAGCTGAACTTGCATCCAAATACAAATCAACATGGGCGTGATTCTGCAAAATACTGGCAGGAAATAGATTAGACACAGAACCAGTTAAACAATCAGCCACTGCTTGAGCCTTTCGCTCATCGGGAACCGAGCAAACGATATGAACTGATTTCATGATTTGTTTTATCGACATGCTAATCGCCTGTTTAGGCACATCATTCATCGTTTCAAACCAACCCTCTCCCATTTGTTGGGCTCTGCAAGCTTCATCTAAATCCACCACGATATACGGTTTTTCCGTGTCAAAATCAGCTGGAGGATCATTGAATGCAAGGTGTCCATTTTCGCCGATGCCAACCAAAGCCACATCGATCGGATGTTGAAGAATTAATTCTCCTAATCGCGCGCATTCTTGAACTGGATCAAGCTCACCGTTAATCAAATGACCCATTTTCAAGGTTGGCACCAAGTAGATAAAACGCTCATTTAAATAATGGCGGAAACTAGCCTTATGCGTAATGGATAAACCTATATACTCATCTAAATGAAACATTTGAACTCGGTCCCATTGGATTTCAGGATCGCTAATCAATTGCTGAATGGTTTCAAACTGACTCGTCCCAGTAGCTAAAATGATATTAGCAAAACCCTTTTGATCGATCGTTTCTTTGATTAATTCAGCGGCTCTTAAACCTGCCGAAATGCCTAATTCTTTAGCATTATTACTTATGTGTACCTTCAAAATAATTAAAATTTAAACGCGTAAAAATACTTTTTTATCATACAAAAATTTCAGTGAAAGCCATTTGATCAATAAAATTGCGATGGCTACAAAAATGATGAATGTGGGATCACCTGCCAACTGGTATACCCAGTCAAACAATTTTTTGGCGGTATATTCCCATTCAATGAACTTTTCAGAAAGATAAATTAATATGGAATTAACCCCAATGACTTGAAAAGCAAATGCCCATTTCTTATACCCTAAAACATCAATGACATAATAAAAAATTGCCAAAAATAACAAGCTACATCCCACAGTTTGCATCACAAATGAACTAGACCACAAATTCTTATTGATCGGGAAATCCAAGTTCCATATTTGGGCTATCACCAACGAAATAATACCTGAGGCCAATAAATACAGGGCCTTTTCTTTCCCACTGATATTCGTCCGTTTTAAAAAAACACCTACCATAATTCCAGCTAATGCATTTCCAATCGCGGGAATATTATTGAAAAAACCGACTGTATCATGTATCCCCATACTTAATTTGCCAGGCAAAACCATTCGGTCTACATAGGATGCGAAGTTGCCTTCAATGGTCAAGTCGCCAGGAGCAAATCCCGGAGCGGACATAAATTTCAAAATCAAATAATACCCAATTAAAAGGGCGGAAAACCAGATGATGAGCCAGCGTTGTTTGGCGTAGAGGTAAATAATATTGGCCAACATATACGCTATCCCTATTCGACCTAAAACGGAAGAAAAACGAATCTCAGCTAATGGCCAGAGCGTAAGTCCATTGTTGTAAATAACACCTAAAATAAACAAGATGATTCCTCGTTTGACCACTCGCTTTAGTAGCGTATTTTTGGAAACGCCTTCATCCAATGCCTTCCCAACGGAAAATGGAGTAGAGACCCCAGCTAAAAAAATAAATAAAGGAAAAATAAGGTCATACATCGTGAATCCATTCCATTCGGGATGACGGAGTTGAGCCGAAATGTTTTCCCAGAAAGGCGAATGAGTGACCTTGGCTAGGCCATGGACAATGTCTTCCGCACCGATGATCCAGAACATATCAAATCCACGTAATGCATCCAATGAATACAAACGATTACTCAAAAACTTCTCTTGCTGTTCTAGTAAATCTGGTGATTGCAACATAGTTAAATTTTGGGTTCCCAACCTTTTTCGTATTCACGTGACCAAAATTTCATTGCAGCCTTATCATTTAAAATATGGCCATTGGTAGGATTGATAGCTAAAGATCGACCTACACGCTGGGAAATATTTCCTAATTGGACCAAAAGCGTACTTTGATGTCCAGAGACAATGTCCGAATTTAAACGGGTGCCTAAGCGAATTCCGTCAAAAAAGTTAAGAATATGTAAGGCATCTAAGTTTTGGGAGGGATCCGATAGGTTGCGCGCGTCCACGGTAAAATTATTTTTCACCTCTTTGACCAAATTATTTTTAAGGTCATAAATTTTATAGGAGTTGCCACTTTCGATGACCATACTGCCCTGTTCCGCATAGAAAATAATGCCTACACTATTGGCCTCAATGGACTTTCCGTTGCAACTGCGACCTTCCCAAGAAATCATGGATTTGTTCTCAAATTCCAAATTAATCACTTGGGTATCTGGTGTTTGCCAGTCATCTTGATACATATATCGACCACCGGTGGAGCTAACCTTAGTCGGGTATTCGACATTCAAACCCCAACGAGCTAAATCGATCATGTGTGTACCATTATTCAATGCTTCGCCGGTTCCCCAATGCCAAAACCAATGCCAATTGTAGTGAATCAAGTTATCCTTGTAGGCTTTTCTTGGTGCAGGTCCTTGCCATAAATCATAATTAAGCCATTCCGGAACAGCGGTCTCGTTCCCTATTCCAATGGAAGGGCGGTTATTGGTGTACCAAGTTTTCGCAAAATACGGTCGGCCTATGACCCCGGCATGAAGCTCGGCAATAGCGGCAGCCACATTAGGCCAAGAGCGCCGCTGGTTACCCATTTGTAAAACTCGCTTGTGTTTTTCTGCCGACTTAACGAGCATTTCACCTTCGTTAGGATTATGGCTACATGGCTTTTCTAGGTACACATGTTTTCCGGC
>JABMMK010000112.1 GCA_013205605.1 Cytophagales bacterium
GGAATGGAATGTATTATTTACATGGGGGCCATTGACATAGAGCGTCAAGCGCCTAATGTGGCTCGAATGAAAATGCTGGGCGCGACTGTTGTTGCCGCGCAATCTGGGTCAAAGACTTTAAAAGATGCTACCAATGAGGCGATGCGCCATTGGATTAATCATCCGGTTGATACACATTATATTATTGGTTCCGTGGTGGGGCCGCACCCTTATCCTGATATGGTTGCCAAATTCCAATCAATTATTTCGGAGGAAATCAAATGGCAATTACAAGAAAAAGAGGGTCGTGATTACCCGGATTATATTTTAGCTTGTGTGGGAGGGGGTTCAAATGCCGCGGGTGCATTTTACCATTATTTAGATGAGCCGCGAACCGCTTTAATTGCTGCGGAGGCGGCTGGTCAAGGTATTTCAACGGGCCATTCGGCTGCTACTACTTTTTTGGGAAAACCCGGTGTTTTGCATGGATCCAAAAGCTTGTTAATGCAAACGGAAGATGGCCAAGTCATTGAGCCCTACTCGATTTCGGCGGGCTTGGATTACCCAGGAATTGGGCCTTTGCATGCTCATTTGGCTACATCTGGCCGAGCGAAGTTCTTTGATATTACAGATGATGAAGCGTTGGAGGCTGCCCTAGAATGCTCGATGCTGGAGGGAATTATCCCTGCATTGGAGACAGCGCATGCGCTTGCGGTATTTGGAAAATTAGGAGCGAAGCCTGATGAAATTTCGGTTGTCAATTTATCTGGAAGAGGAGATAAAGATTTGGCGGCCTATCAAAAAGCTTTAAAATTAAATGATTAATATGAATCGTATATCAGCTTTATTTGCTTCGCGAAATGAACCTATTTTAAATATATATGCGACGGCGGGCTATCCTAATTTTGGAGATACCATGCTGGTTTTAAATGCATTGCAAGAAGGGGGTGTTGATATTATTGAAATTGGGATGCCTTATTCCGATCCGATAGCTGATGGGGAGACGATCCAACAATCAAACCAAGTTTCTTTAGATCAAGGAATGTCCGTGACGCATCTGTTTGATCAGCTCAAAAATATGCGGCAAAGCATTTCTGTTCCTGTGTTATTGATGGGGTATGTAAATCCTGTGTTGCAATTTGGGGTTGAGCGCTTTTGTCAAAAATGCCAGGAAGTGGGAGTAGATGGGGTAATTTTACCTGATTTGCCTTTGGCTGAATATCAACTAAGTTATCAGTCTATTTTTGAGCAATATGGTTTGTTGAATATCTTTTTAATTACCCCTCAAACATCCGATGAGCGTATAAAGCAAATCGACGCGATCAGTGAGGGATTTATTTACATGGTATCATCTGCTAGTACTACAGGTGCCAAAACGGGTATTTCATCAGACCAAGAAGCTTATTTCAAGCGTATTGACAATATGAATTTAAAAAATCCAAGGCTTGTTGGCTTTGGAATCTCCGACCGAGAGAGTTTTATTAAGGCTTCAAATGGCGCTTCGGGGGCAATTATAGGCAGTGCATTTGTAAAACTTGTAGGGAATGCTAAAAATCTAAGAGAGGAAATTGTAGGATTCGTGAAAAGTATCAAGGGATTAAAATAAATTTTAGGATTATTTTTAATCATTCTTTTCAAAAAAGATTTTATTTTTCTATATTTGCAACCCGAATCAGTTCGGCTTATGTACAATTGGACCGCTAAGCGCTGATAATCATCCAAAATTTAAGAAAGATGAGTGAATTAATTAAGTTTGTTGAATCAGAAAGTGCACCACGTAGAGCGGAGCATCCAGAGTTTGGAGCTGGCGATACAGTTAATGTATACGTAAAAATTCGTGAGGGAAACAAGGAGCGTATCCAGGTATTCCAAGGATTAGTTATTCAGCGCAAGAATTCAGGTGCTGGAGAAACATTTACGGTTCGTAAGATCTCAAATGGAATTGGGGTTGAGCGTATCTTCCCAATCTTGTCTCCAAATGTTGACAAGATCGAGGTTACCCGTCGTGGTAAAGTTCGCCGTGCTCGTTTATACTACATGAGAGGTAAGCAAGGAAAAGCGGCTCGTGTAAAAGAGAAGAAAAAATAGGTTTGAGTTTTTTATAAATAAGAAAGCTGTTCAGAAATGAACAGCTTTTTTGTTTAATCAGTTCCTGAAGTTTACCTATTTAATTTACCCTTTCTCTACTTTCCTGACATTGGTGTTGATGGTATCTGATTCGATTAAGCCATCGCGCAGACGAATAATTCGGTGTGCATATTGAGCGATATCATCCTCGTGGGTCACCATGACAATGGTATTTCCTTTTTTATGTAATTGGTCAAAAAGGTCCATAATTTCATAAGATGTTTTTGAATCTAAGTTACCTGTAGGTTCATCTGCTAATAAAATAGATGGTTCGTTCACGAGGGCGCGCGCCACGGCCACACGTTGTCTTTGACCCCCCGAAAGTTCGTTGGGCTTATGCAGTGCACGGTTATCTAAACCTACGCCGCGCAAGGTTTCCATGGCAATTTCAGTTCTTCTTGCTTTGGAATATCCTGCATAAATTAAGGGAAGAGCTACATTTTCAAGTGCTGATTGGCGCGGAAGTAAGTTGAACGTTTGAAAAACAAATCCAATTTCTTTATTTCTCACGGCGGCTAACTCGTTTTCCGACATTTCGGAAACGTCTTGTCCATTAAGAATATATTTTCCGGTGCTAGGCGTATCTAAACAGCCTACTATATTCATGAGTGTTGATTTACCAGATCCTGAGGGTCCCATAAAAGCCACATATTCGCCTTTGTTGACGGAAATATTGATGTTCATTAAAGCATCGATTACCTCTTCGCCCATCACGTAGCGTTTAGAAATATTCTGGGTCTCAATTATTTTAGTCATGTGTAAATCTATAATTCATTCAAAAATACATCCAAAGTTTGAAAGTATCTTGAGTTTTAGACGAAAGATACAAGCGGGGGATAAAGTGGGATATAGGTGGATAAGAGGTTTGATTCCTGCGCACGTTTTTTTAGCTTTGTCGGAATGAAATATATTCCGGCTTTAGATGGAGTTCGCGCCATCGCTATTTTATTGGTCTTGGTTTTCCATTGGTTTCCAGAGGGAGTGGGGATTAATATTTTGCCAAACGGTCCCATCGGCGTGACCTTATTTTTTGTTTTGTCGGGCTATCTGATTTCTAACATCTTAATGGAGCAACAAACCAAAGCGCAATTTTTTCGCTCGTTCAAGAACTTCGTTATCCGCAGAGCCCTCCGTATTTTCCCCATTTATTTTTTAGTATTGGCCGGATTGTTGGTTTTGAAAAGAGCCTCTATCACGATTAATACCGACTTTTATGCGCATCCATGGTATTATTGGACCTATTTGTATAATCATTGGTTGGAGCAGCAGGCCAACTGGGCAGATACCTTGTCTCCGTATTGGTCATTGTCGGTAGAGGAGCAGTTTTATGTCCTTTGGCCATTTTCTATTTTGTTAATTTCGAGTCGTATACGGACCTATTTTTTATGGTTCTGCGTGCTTTTTGGCATTGCATTTAGGTATTATTCTGTGCATCTCCAACAAGGAATCGGGGTGTATATGTTGACCTGCGTCGACACCTTCGCTTGGGGTGCTTTATTAGCGCATTATATCCGCGAAGGAAGATCTGCAAAAATAGCTGTATGGATCCGACGATCGATAATTCCCATCATATTTTGTTTTTTAATGATCTGCTTAAAGCACACGGATGCCGATTTAGTCAAACAATTATTTTTTAGAACATTCACCTCTTTGGTTTCAGTTGCCCTACTTTTTTATGCCATGCAAGCTGGGAGTTTTGCCAAAATTCTTTCGATCAGCCCCTTGCGACTCATCGGTCAAATGTCTTATGGTATTTATTTGTATCATATGTTGGTTCCCGATTTATTCTTCAAAATCGCTGGGAAATTACACATCTCTATCCCTGAATTGCCTTATAACATGGTCCCTTTTATCGTGTTGTTCACCTTTTCTTTTCTATCACTTCATGTGATTGAAAAGCCAATACAAAGTTTTAAAAGGTTTTTTGTTTCCTAAGGTATTTTGGTGATAGCAAAGTGGATATAAGTTTGGCGAAGGTGGTGATTTGCACCACAATTGGTGATAGGAAGCTCAACGGTAAACCAATAGTCGGATAAGACTCTTAAGCTAATAGTTTTTCCAATTTCATTTTCCACTTTTCCCAGTCATTCATTTCTCTAGTTTGTAAATCTAAAAATTTCTGTGTGTGGTCGAGATGTATTAAATGACAAAGTTCATGTATAATAACATATTCAATACAGCCTTTGGGTGCTTTAATCAATTCTGGATTTAAAATAATTTTCCCTTTTGGGGTGCAACTCCCCCAACGTGTTGGCATTTCGAGTATTACAACAGAACTTGGTTCTACTTTATGCTTTTTGAATTTGTCAATTAGTGGTGCTGCAAATGCATGAAACTTTATCTGTGCATTTTGAAGATACCAATCTTTTAATAAGTCTTTTGCTCTTGACTTTTCACTTGCTGTTACTTCAATGAATTTACCTTTTAGTTTCACTGATTCCTCTTTGCCGA
>JABMMK010000113.1 GCA_013205605.1 Cytophagales bacterium
GCATCTTTCAAAACGGAGATCGTCTCAATATCAGCTGGATTAATACGGTCTAAACCTCCTGAACGATTTGGAATACCATCGATTACGATTAAGGCATCATTGTTGTTCAAAGTGTTAGCCCCACGAATACGAATCGTAGACCCATCGGAACCAGGCTCTCCTGAACGGTTAACGGCAACCACCCCAGCCATACGGCCGGCCAACGAGTTACTTAGGTTAACACTTGGCGATTTCTGTAGGTCTGATCCTTTAACCGAGACAACAGAACCAGAAATAGTAGCCTTTTTCTGAACTCCGTATCCTACGACAATCACCTCAGAAAGGCTTTTTGCATCAGGGTTAAGGGACACATTGATAATACTTTGGTTCCCCACAGTCACTTCTCTACTTTCATAACTCACGAAAGTATAAATGATTTTACTAGAACTACCAGGTACGGAAAGAGTATACTTTCCATCTACATTCGTCGTGGTTCCCTTGTTGGTCTCCTTAACGATGATGTTTACTCCGATCAAGGCCTCGCCTTTCTCATCGGTCACTTTACCTGTAATAGTTTGATTTTGACCAAATGCCACCCATGAACTGGAGAGCAGAAAGGCCAGCAAGTACAGTAACTTGCTACGGTAAAAGTTTGATTTCATAAATAGGTTTTTAAAGGTTTAATCGACCAAATGTATAATTATGTCGATTTTAATAAAGACGAAGATAGCAAGGCTTTATTTTAAAAAAAACTTTTTTTTCACAAATAAATGTGTTTAAACTAAACTGAGGCTTTTTTTGAAGAAAATAGGGAGCTTGTTTTATTTGAATAATCCTACGAAATAATCGAGTAAATGGTAATTAAACTTTAAATAATACTATTAAATTTCTATTAAAAAATGATTAAAAAAAACCGATGCAGCTCAAAAAAATTGGCTACATCGGTTAAAGTTCAATCCCGTAAACAAAATATAGAGGCCCTTTTCCTAATTTCCTCTCGGCGCTCTAAAAATAGTAGGCCTCCAAACATTATTTTTACTATTGATATCAGGGAATACATGGTCTGGGTCTACCGTCACCGACTTGATCGGAATGTTAGTTGACGTTCTAAAGGTCCAAGAACTTCCTCTTTGCCATATTTCTACTGGAAATGTAAATCGTTCCTTCGCCCCACTAACTAATTCCACATCCACCACGGCTGGCATCGCCATCTTTTCCATGTTTTCAATGGTGATTAATGCCCCTTTTGTTGGGTCCTGCTCGATATACTCCACATCCTTCACCGATTGATCTAGACGCCATAATTCGTAAAACCAGGATTTCCAGAACCAACCCAAATCCTCACCCGCTCCATCTTCCATCGCTTTAAAAAAGTCTAATGGCGTTGGATGTTTAAAAGCCCAGTGCTTGATATAATGCTTAAACGCATAATCAAAACGATCCGCCCCTAAAATATTTTCACGTAAAATCATTAGGCCTATGCCTGGTTTGTTATAAGCTTCCCAACCTAAATTCATGGGTTGAATGACATCAGGAATAGAAATGATGGGATCCGCATATTCCCTAAACATCCTAGGTGCTATCTGATGCATATCCATTTTTTGACTTTTAAACTCTCCTTTATTAAAGGCGTCCATGGAATAAAAATTAATGAATGTATTGAATCCTTCGTCCATCCAAGGAAACTTACGCTCATTCGAACCAACAATCATCGGAAACCAGTTGTGTCCAAATTCATGATCCGTAACCCCCATCAGCGCACGTGTTTGATCCCGGTAACCGCAAAAAATAATTCCTGGATATTCCATCCCGGAAACGATACCGGCTACATTTGTCGCTACCGGATAGGTATATTCGTAAAGCCAATTCGAGTAGTATTCAATCGACGCTTTCACATATTCTGTTGACCTACCCCACGCATTTTGCCCATTGGACTCCACCGGATAAACCGAAACAGCCATGGATTTCTTACCACTTGGCAAATTGATTCTTGACGCATCTAATATGAATGATTTTGAAGTGGCAAAAGCCACATCACGGGCATTTAAACATTTGAATTTCCAGGTCAATCGGTCTTTTGCAGGTCTTGAAGCAGGATTTAACACCTCCTCAGCGGAACGAATCACCACGGTCGTTTCAGATTGTGCCGCCAAAGCCCATTTTTTCACTTGGTCGGCCGTATAAACCTCCGTAGGATTAACAAGTTCTCCAGATCCTACGACAATGTGCGAAGCTGGTACATTAATGGAATACTCAAAATTTCCATATTCCAAATAAAATTCACCCGCTCCTAAATAGGGCAGGACGTTCCAACCTTCTATATCGTCATATACACACATCCTTGGAAACCATTGGGCTACGGTAAAAATAGCGCCATTTTTAGTTTCTTGGATACCCATTCGGTCATGGCCATTCGCCGGAGACTTAAAGGAATAAACGATTTTAATTTTGGCTACCCCCACTTTTTCAGCCATGGGTTGGGACAAACGAATTTGCATACGCGTATCTTCCACCACATAAGTTGCCGCTTTCCCATCCACCGTCACACTCTCAATTTGATATCCCCCCTCAAATCCTATATTCCCAAATCTACCTCCAGAAACGGGAGTAGTTTTGCCTCCACGTGATTTAGTGGAAAATGAATTTTGATCTAATTGCAACCATAAAAATGGCAATTTATCCGGTGAATTATTTTTATATGTCATCTCCACTTCACCCGAAATTTTACGCGCTTCTTCATTTAAAGATGCGGATATTTTATAGTCTACCGAGTTTTGCCAATAGCTTGGCCCTGGAATACCAGAACCTGAACGAGCAGAAGATGCAGGACCATAATTCCAAAGGGGATGAAATAATTCGTAGGCATTGTAAGTCGACTTAGTCTGACCAAAAGTTGAGAATGCCGCAAAAAATAAAATGAAAACTGTATTTTTAATCATGATGTATTGTATTAAAAAATAGTTAAGACTTCTTCGTCCAATAAACGCTTGGATAAACCTAAAGTCTTAGGAACCTCATAATGGAAGAAAAATTTCATCGTATGAATTTTATCTTGGTAAAAAGCGAGTTCGTCAGTGCTCAAACCTCCTGCTTTAATGGCTACAGCAGCTACATTTCCCTGCTTCAACCATTGCCATGCCACCGTTACGATACCAAACAATTCCATATAAAGGCTAGAATCCGCGAGAAAAACGTCAAATTCTCCTTTCATCGCAATGCCTAATTTGTGCATCGTCACCTTGGTCAAATTGGCCACTTCGTCTTCTAGGAGACCTGCATATTTAACAACTAAATCAGAAGATTTACCTAATTCAATATCCTTGGCAATCCATTTTCCTAAGGTTTGAAGTGCCTGTCCATTATTGGCCGGGATACCTCTGCCCAACAAAGTTAAGCCGTGGATACCGGTAGTTCCCTCGTAAATAGACATAATTCGCACGTCTCTAGCCATTTGTTCCAAAGGAAAGTCTTCCGTATATCCATAACCTCCCAACACTTGAAGTCCTTGGTTAACCGCTAATGTTCCCATTTCAGCTGGATATGTTTTTGCGACAGTCGTCATCAAGTCTAATAACAATTGGGCCTCATCCTTTTCCTCCCCTTCAGCGCACTTCGTTAAATCATCCCAAAGAAGGCATTGGAAAAGCAATCCCATGGATCCTTCGACAATCGCTTTTTGGAAATACAACATACGTTGTACATCCGGGTGATTTTTAATTAAAGTAGGTGGGGTATTGGGATCTTTATTGGTCAATAAACGACCCTGAGATCTTTCGTTTGCATATTGCTTCGAGAAATGATACGCGGCAGAAGCGATATATGCCCCGCCCATACCTACACCAATTCGAGCCTCATTCATCATCTGAAACATGTACTTAAGCCCTTTGTTAGGCTCGCCTACTAAATAGCCAATTGAGGCACCCTTATCACCAAAAGATAAATGAAGTGCGGGCGTGGCTTTTTGGCCCATTTTATGATAGACCCCTAAAGAGACCACCTCATTTTGAACCCATTGGCCATTTTCCATTCGCTTTTTGGGTACTACTAACAGGGAAATTCCCTTCGTACCTGCAGGAGCACCTTCTAATCTGGCTAAAACCAAGTGTATGATATTTTCAGAAAAGTGATTGTCCCCTCCTGAAATGAATATTTTTTGACCTTTGATGGCATAAGTCCCATCGCCTAAATCTTTGGCAGATGTAGTAACGTCGTTCAAGGAGCTTCCTGCTTGGGGTTCAGTTAAACACATCGTTCCTGTCCATTTTCCGGAAAGCATGTTGGGAACAAATTTATCTGCTAATTCTTTGGAACCAAAAGACGCAATTAAATGTGCCGCACCATGCGATAAACCTGTGAACATCACCACTGAATTATGGGCTGCCCCACGAATAAATTCATGTGCTCCACCCACTAATGAGGGTAGTTGTTGGCCCCCATGCTCAAAATCAAAAGTGACACCGATCATTCCTGATTCACCCATCTCCTTCACATAAGGTTCGACTCCTGGATGTACATGTACCACGCCGTCCACTAATTCGGCTGCCTTTCTATCAGAATCTACATAAATGGGTCGCAAATATTTCTCGGCAATTAAATCGGCAGAATCCAATAACATGTCAAACATGTCAGGCGTATAATCTGCAAAGCGAGGATATTTACATAGGGAAGCACTATCAAAAACCTCCTTTACGAGGAAGTCAAGATTTCGACGATCGTATTCTTTTGCCATAATCAATTATTATTTGAAACAAATTTGCAGAGAAAAAATATATTATGCAAGCATACTATATTTTTTGATTGTTATCATAATTTATTTACAGTATAGACACATTGACCCCATGAAATCATTATAGCAATGGATCATAGCCGCTGCCGCCCCAGGGATGGCAGCTGGAAATTCGCCGAATCGCCATCCGAAATCCCTTGAAAAAGCCGTATTTCAATAGCGCTTGTTTTGAATATTCAGAGCAAGTTGGTTGGTACCGACAGGAATTAGGCAAAAAAGGGGATATCATTCCTTGGTACATGCGGATTAAACCCAAAAAAATTAATTTTAATATCGTGCCCAATTTTTTCTCTTGAAATGCTTAGCTTTCGTTTATTTGTTGATTAAAAGAATCAAAGATTTGATATAAACGCTAATTTAAATAAATTGCCCTAAATATTTTCCAACCAATATGCCGAAAATTGCTAATAGTTCTAAACTAATACTCATTTTATCGACCTTTATCTTAATTGGCCTATTAGCAAGTTCTCATCAAACTAGGAGTTTCTTTCATTCAAAAACAAAAATAGAATTAAAGAATGACAGCCTTAGCTTACTTTTTGACCCCAAAATAGCGGAACAAAAATCCATTAAACTGGATACTTTTTTCAAAAAACTCCAACAAAACACCGGCTTCAATGGCGCAGTATTAATTTCCCAGTACGGAAAAGTTATTTACAATAAATCGTTTGGCTACGCCAATTATTTCACAAAATCACCGATCAATAACCACACGCATTTCCAATTGGCCTCCGTGTCCAAGCAATTTACCGCGGTGGCCATCATGCAACTAAAGGAAAAAAACTTATTAGGCTACGACGATCCTATTTACAAGCACATTCAAGGATTCCCATACGATTCTAGCTTAACCATTCGGAGTTTATTGACCCATCGTTCTGGTCTTTCAGATTATGCCTATAACATGGATAAAATGTATGATAAGAAAGTTCCACTGACCAATCAAAAGGTAGTGGAAATGATGATCCGTTTAAAACCCCATATTGATTATAGGCCGAACGCACGTTTCAACTACAATAACACCAACTATATGTTGTTAGCTTATATCGTTGAAAAAATAAGTGGCGAAAATTTCAGAATCTATGTGAAGAAAAATATTTTTGAGCCAGCGGGCATGAAGGAAACATTTATCTACGATCCATTGCATCCAGAAATGCTGAAAACCGCTGCAACGGGGTATGTACCAAGGCGTGGGGGTCCTGCCGCTTCTGACTTTAATCACTTAGATGGAGTGACGGGCGATAAAGGTATTTACTCGACCGTCGAGGATTTGCATCTTTGGGATAGCGCATTAAATGAAGAAAAATTAGTCAAATCTAGTACTTTGGAAGAAGCCTTTACTCCACAACATACGATTCCTACTACCCTTCCAAAAAACTATGGATTTGGTTGGCGCCTGACGCAACTCGATAATGGTGAGTGGCTTACCTATCACACGGGATGGTGGCATGGGTTTAAAAATTACTATCTTCACAATCCAAAAGACAATTCATCCATTATCATTTTGGGTAATATGGCCGGACATTCTTTGGGAAGAGTTAACGTAGTTCAATCCATTTTGTACCCAGAAAAAGCAAATTTATTTATGAAAGGGGAAGCACTTCCCTCCGAATTCACCTCTGGCAACTAATTAAATACCTTATGAAAAAAATCATCTTAATGACAATCGCATGGTCTTGCTTCAGTATAGCTAGCTTGGCCCAAACAGATGATGAATCGATCAAATCGATCATCAACACCTATTTTGACGGATTCACCAAAGGCGATTCCGCAAGCTTAAATAAAGCATTTTATGCAGGGGCCTTATTGAGAAACCTAAATACAGCTACGGGAAGGGTTCAAGACTCTCCCGTAAAAACCTTTATTAGCAAAATGCCTGCAGGTGGAGTTAAAGCAACAGGAAAATTAATTTCCTATTCGTATGCGGGAACTTCTGGAGTGGCAACTATAGAATTACAATTTGCCGACTTCAAATACATTGATTTATTAAGTTTATTAAAAATAAATGATCAATGGAAAATTGTTTGTCGGGTTTATAGCCGAGTGGAATCGGATGTCCAATTGAAAGGATCTGCTGCCTCAGAAATGGCAGCCACCCCGGCAAAAAAGAATTCCGCGAATGCCAAACCAAAAAAGAATGATGGTTGGTAAACCTTAAAATTTATCCCAAACCATATAAAGCACAAAAAGGAGGTCTTCATTCGAAGACCTCCCTTTTATTTTTAATCATTTAAAATCCCTACCAGTTGATAGGACCTTTGCCTAAATACTTTTCCGCAATGGGCATATAATAAGATTTTAATTCTTCGAAATTAGGGATTACAGGAGATTTCGTATATAAATCATACTGATTAAAATCCTTAATCCATGCTAGATATTGCGCATCCTTTTCATTTAATAATGCCTGATAACTTCCACCGGTATGCCATGGATAGAACGAATGAAAACGAATCATCGCCATTCCTTCCTCTGGAATTGTATTCGTAGGATGGTTTTTCAATACTTGGTATAAATATTCATCATGCCCCCAGGCTAATTCTAAATTATCTAATCCACAACCCGGATTATAAATGCCTAGTTCTGAGTTATAGCGATCGACCAACATATCTGGGTTTTCCTGATTGAATTCTGGATACACACAAGTGTCAGGCAATTTGCAACCGACAACAAACACATCGCCAACTAATCCCCATTGCTCTGCTTGGCTCGTTCCGTCCTCATCAGAACCAAATAAATACATGGCTTTTCCTAAATCATGAATCAAACCTACCAATTGCATCCAATCTGGACGACCATCTTGGCGAATTCCTTCAGCAGATTGCAATAAATGGATAATGTTAGGGAGATTTAAATCAGGGTCACTTACGTCAATTAAGGCGTTTAAACGATCCATCATATCCCATAAATCCATCGGACGTTCAAAAGTCAAATACTTTTTTTTCATCCGTTGAACATAATCATACGTCTGACGTGTACGCATCTTATAATAATGATCCTTTACGGCTGCAGTAATATCGCCTTGCTCGTAATTACGAAATTCGGATTTTTCTTTAACTATAGTTTCCATACGAAATGATTTGAGCAACCAAATTACAAAATGATTTTAAAAACAAAAAATCAATGTGTCATCAAAGACAAAGCTATTGAGCTCAAAAGCATTAAGAAACCAAGAACAAAAAATATGGTAGGATTTAATACAGGTACAGAATTGTCACTTAAAGATGCCTCATACGGATTTTCAGAAAGATAACGAACCGTTATTTCCTGGCCAATCTCACAACTTTTTGCGATTCCCTGCTCAGCTTCTCTCCTAAATTCTAAACCATTCACATGATAGGAAACGATTGGAAAATAAATAGGGAAACGACCTGAATGGTCTCCGCGTGCATATCGCTTAGATATCTCAACAATCTTGCCATAGGTTGTTATTGAATGAGACACCCACTTAGCTCGTTTTTTATATAAGAAAATTCCAACCACAATGAGGGCTACTGAAATCAACAGAAACAGACTTAAAAATAAAGTCATCGAACCCTGAAAAGATCCTGTTGGCCTACCTGAAATTAATAAAACACCTAATAGAAACATGTTAACTTTAATGAATTCAGCTGTAATTCTCCTGAATTTTGACCAAAACAACAACAAAAAATAATTAAAATCAAATTTTGTAAATTCTCGATAAAAATGCTTCAGGATCGAATTCGAAGCCCTTTTTCCTCATTTTTGTAAGAGATTAAAAAAGTGGATTGAATTTTGATAAATTTTTATAAAAAATTGTACAATTCAGTCATTTTAGGTTTTAATTTTCATTGAGTTTCGCTAAAAAAATATTTTTATAAAATTTTTAATTTCATGCAAATTTGTATTTTTGGTCTTGAACAAACCAAATAATGATGAAAAGTACTGTAAAATTCCAGCTCATTGCCATGATGTTTTTGATGTTCTTCTCTTGGGGAGCATGGTATGGCCAAATGAGTAAATATCTCCTAACAACTTTGGGGGCGACTGGGGACCAAGTGGGAAATGCGTATACCACATTTTCCATCGCGGCAATCTTTGCTCCCTTTTTTGTCGGTTTGATCGCTGACCGTTTTTTCTCAGCGCAAAAGGTGATGGGATTTCTAAATATTCTAGGAGGTGTGATATTATATTTCTTGAGTCAAACGAGGGATCCTGAAATTTTCTTTTGGTACATTTTAGCTTACACGCTTTGTTTCGCTCCTAATTTGGCCTTGTCAAACTCCATTGCCATGAATCAAATGCAAAATCCTGAAAAGGAGTTTCCCGCAATTCGTGTTACGGGAACCATTGCCTGGATTGTTGTCACTAATATCATTGGATTTTTAGCCTTAGGCGATAATGTAGCTATATTTCAAATTGCCATGTACAGTTCATTTGCCTTAGGAATATATGCCTTCTTTCTTCCTGACACCCCACCGAAAGCAGATAAAAATGCGTCCATTGGGCAAATTATTGGTCTGGATGCACTCAAATTATTTAAGGATCGTTCATTCCTGATTTTCTTTATCTCATCTATCTTAATCTGTATTCCTCTTTCATTTTATTATGCGATGGCAAACCCGTCCTTGACAGATTCACACATGACCAATGTTGAAAACAAAATGTCATTGGGGCAAGCCTCTGAGGTAATTTTCATGCTCTTAATTCCACTAGCTTTCATCCGCTTAGGAGTCAAAAAAATGCTTGTGGTAGGACTCGTTGCCTGGATTATTCGCTTTTTATGCTTTGGCTACGGCGACGGAATCCAAAGTGAATGGATTTTATATATCGGAATTGTGTTACATGGGATATGCTTCGATTTCTTCTTTGTCACAGGACAAATCTACACGGATCAAAAAGCGGGTGAAAAGATTAAAAGCTCAGCCCAAGGATTAATTACTTTAGCCACTTATGGCGTGGGAATGGGCATCGGATCTAAATTATCAGGAATCGTTTTAGACATGTACACTAGCAATGGAGTGCATGACTGGAAATCAGTTTGGATGGTACCAGCAGCGATAGCTGCCTTAGTGCTTATTTTATTTGTACTTTTCTTTAGTGAGAAAAAGCAAACAGCTTAAGTATTTTTTATTTTTCGAATCATCCAAAACAAGAGTGCCGGGAAAAAACGTTTGACAAACAGGCCTAAAGCCTCAAGCTTTCCGCCAATGAAAAACTCGTTTTTCCCGGTATTTATCGCATTCAAAATAGCCTCCGCTGTTACCGTCACATCTAAGCCCTTCGCTTGATTTGGATCCATTTTGCCATATTTTTCACCGTCTTCATTGAGCGCATGAATGGAAATGTTCGTCTTAATATATCCTGGTAAAATAGTGGTTACCCGAATTCCATCCTCATACACCTCGGCCCTCAAAGAATCGAAAAAGCCAATCAATGCATGTTTTGTAGCACCATAAGCGGCTCTTCTTGGCGTACTTATCCGACCTGCCACAGAAGCAATGGGTACAAATCTTCCTGATTTTTGGCTTTTAAATATGGGTAAAATGGCTTGCGTTAAAGAGACGATCGAGAAGAAATTAACCTCAAATAATTGTCGGTAAACATCAAACTTCGTATTTTCAATAAAGGACCTTTGGCTCACACCCGCATTTAAAATAACGTAGTCTATTTTGCCATAAGTCCGTATTACTTCATTCACTTTCTCCTCGTGGGCCGATAAGTCGACCACGTCAAAAGGCATTACATGTGCCATTGAACCATACGATCGACAAGCGTCTGCGACACGATTTAATTCGGATTCTCGGCGGGCCGATAAAACAAGTTTGGCCCCTTGGCGAGCAAAGGCATAGGCTATGGCTTCTCCTATTCCAGAGGAAGCTCCCGTAATCCAGACAATTTTATCTTTAAAATCCATAGGTAATTTTAATAAAATTATATCAGTAAACTGTTTTAAAATATCAGTTTTTATTACGCTAATATGGTCGGAAACATATAGCTTTACTAACTTTTAAAAAGTTAGTAAAGCTTGAAATGGGGGTCTTATTTCAACATTTTTTTGAAATTTCATGCTCCCTTAAATTAGTAAAAATCTCACATAAATAGGCCTTGTCAACAAACATTTTGAGCCTACAATGGCTGCCACTCGCATCACCTCACATTTTCAAGCTCTTTGAAAAAGTCGGCCATTGGATTTACTTCCAGTCGGAGTAATTTTTGCCAAAGACGAATCGCTTTAGTCATCAAACCACTTTCAATCAAAAAGCCATCATGTCCGTACAAAGAATCGATTACTTGAAATGACGCTTCTGGAATATGTTTGGCTAAAAATTCTTGTTCAACGATAGGAAACAGGGCATCTGATTTAATGCCAATCACTAAGGTTCTAGATTGTATAGACTTTAAGGCAGCTACCACCCCACCGCGATTTCTACCTACATCTTGGGAATCCATCATGGTAGATAATCGGTAATAGGAAAAAGCATTGAAGCGTTTGGCTAATTTTTCTCCTTGATATCTTTGATAAGAGACTGCTCTTAAATTTCCTCCCATGGAATTTTCTTGCCTTGCCTGCGTAATTTGGTACGTTTCATAATTTCGATATGAAATTAAAGCGGTAGCCCGAGCAGCCTTCATGCCGTTAATTCCAGCTTGAGAATTCGATTCGGTCCAAGTCGGATCGACTTCGATCGACATTCTTTGCGATTCGTTAAAAGCAATTCCCCAAGAAGAATGCACCGCATTAGTCGCGACTAAAATCAAATTATCGATTAACTCAGGCTTCATAATTGCCCATTCTAAGGCTTGTTGGCCCCCCATAGAACCTCCAATACACGTCTTAATCTTCTTGATTTTTAAATGCTTTCTGAGTAATTCAAAAGAATTGACCACATCTCGAATCGTTAATGCAGGAAATGTATGAAAATAGGGTTGGCCCGACAGGGGATTTACGGATAAAGGACCGGTGGACCCATAATGTGACCCCGGGATATTGACACAAATAATCAGGTTATTTTCAGGATTAAATAATTTTCCAGGTCCGACTAAACCTTGCCACCACTCTGCAACATCGTGGCTACCCGTAAATGCATGACAAATCCAAATGATGTTATCCTGTGCAGCATTTGCTTTTCCCCACGTTTGATATACCAAATCGAAACTGGGAAATTGGAACCCATTTTCTAAAAAGAAGGTGTCGGTCGAATGATAATGATGAATTTCTGCTTGCATAAAACATAACATTATATTTCCCTAAACAGGCAACCGCCTGGGGTAGGAATTAGCACCGGGGTCAATTACTTGACGGGTTGCCAGAAGTTCACAGAGCCTAGTCTCTCCCTTCTTCTTTATAATTCAATGGCAATCAGCTACTGAACGAGGATGCAAATTAACAGCGGGATTAAGGAAATTCCAAAAATTGACGGTTAAAATTTAATTTAACCCCACAATTATCAGATATTTGTCCCATGTTGAAAATATTTATTTTTTATTTCATAATAGGCCTATGTGTTTGGGGTGTCAGCCAAAGTTCCTTGGCTCATTTCCTGCATCCCGACTTAAAATTCATCTTTGTATTTCTATTGTTTCAATCCTATTTGACACTCCAATTAGCCCAATTTGGACTAAAAAATGAGGGTGAGAAGTTTGTACAATTCCAAACCGCATCCTTTGGCATTCGATTTATTTTAAGCATTCTCTTTATCGCATTCTTCGCCTATTCGCACACACCACAAATTTATTTGTTTGTAGGCAACTTTTTTGTACTCTATTTATGTAGTTCAAATTTTGAAATATTTGGTTTGCTTCGTAACTTGCGACGTTTTTAGAAAACTCGAAGGAAATTTCCTGATTTTTAAAAGCTAATAATCAGTTAATCAATAGATTAGCAAAAATTACAACAGAAATTATTTTTTAGAGCGAATGAAGATGCCGATGTTTACTTATTTCAAAAAAATGTATTTTTCAAATATAATCCTAGGATTTTTATTTTGCTTGACCAGCCTAACTGTTTGGGCAAATGAGAATGAAGCGGCGCAAAAACCTGCTTCAACAGAATCAACAAGTACTACAGCAGCTCAAGAAGAAAGTAAATCAGAAAAATTTGATCCCGGTAAATTAATCATGCATCACATTGCTGATGAACATGAGTGGCATTTCATGACCATTGCACATACGCACATCACGTTGCCATTGCCATGTATCGTATATTCAGAATCAAAAGGTTTATCGGTTTTCTCTTCGGCTAATTTTAAAAACGAACATCACGAGGAAGTTCCTTATCAAGGTTTAATGCTTTCTCATGGAAAAATTCATGCTGAAAATGGAGAACATGTGTATGATTTTTCAATCACAAAAAATGTTGCTTCCCTTTTAATATCAGCTGTTTTATTGCTGACTATCTTCATAGGAATAGGCAAGAGATACCAAGAAAATCCACATAGAGCACCTAAAGGAATGCAATCCCTTTTTGAGCCTGTCATTATTTTTGTTCGTGATGAAATCGCCAAAACAAATATTGGCGAGAAGCATTATCGTCGGTTTATGCCATATTTATTGACCGTATTCTTTTTTATCTGGTTTAATAATATGTTGGGTTTAATTCCGGGAGGCGCAAATGTGACTGGAAATATTGCCGTAACTCTTGTTCTAGCTATCATTGCCTTCGTGATTACCAATTTAAATGGTAGGAAAAATTATTGGTTACATATTTTTGCCATGCCGGGTGTTCCTAAATGGATGCTAGTGATTTTAACCCCAGTAGAAATTGTGGGAATATTTATGAAGCCGTTTTCTTTAATGGTTCGATTATTTGCCAACATTACCGCGGGACATATTATATTATTAAGTTTGGTTTCTTTGATATTTATTTTTGAAAATGCAGCTTTAGGACTCGCCGTAGTTCCATTCTCACTTTTCATGAATGTCATTGAAATGATTGTTGCCGTGATTCAAGCCTACATTTTCACCATGTTAGTTTCGACTTACATTGGTGCGGCGGTAGAGGAGCATCACCATTAATTTGTAAATTAATTTTTTTATATAAACCCAAATCGTATGTCTATTTTATCGATTTTATTAGAAGTTTCTGTAGGTCTTGGCCTTGCAGGTATTGGTGCTGGATTAGCAGCTATTGGTGCTGGTGTTGGTATCGGTAACATTGGTGGTTCAGCGATGGAAGCCATTGCACGCCAACCAGAAGCCTCTGGAAAAATTCAAGGAGCGATGTTGATCGTAGCCGCTTTCGTGGAAGCTGTTGCCCTTTTCGCTGCTGTAATTTGCTTATTAGTTACTTTAAAGTAATTAACCCAAAGAATCCTCTGAGGGATAGCCTCAGATGTAGGATTTGAAAAATTTTAAGCGCAATTTGAACTCGTTTGGAGCCAAATTGCGCTTATTAAAATGATACTAATTTTTAAATTTATATAAGATATGGAGTTAATTACCCCAGACTTTGGATTAATATTTTGGCAACTAATTGTCTTTGGAATTTTATTCTTTTTGCTAGCTAAATTTGCTTGGAAGCCCATCATCAATTCATTGGATGAGCGTGAACAATCCATTGACGAAGCCATCAAGCTTTCAGAAACCACCCGTAAAGAAATGGCCGAATTAAAAGCAGGAAATGAGCAGCTAATCGCAAGCGCGCGTGCAGATCGTGACGCAGTGATCAAGCAAGCCAAAGAAGCAGCAGATGCCATGATCGCCCAAGCTAAATTGGATGCTCAAACAGCAGCAGCCCAAGAAATAGACAAGGCAAGAGTTGCTTTCGAGCAAGAGAAAGTAGCCGCCGTAAGTGCCATTCGCAAAGAAGCGGCAAATCTTTCTTTAGAATTAGCGGAAAAAGTACTTAAAAATCAATTAAAGGATAGAGCAGCCCAAGAAAAATTAGTCACTGACTGGATCTCGGAAGTAAAATTATAATTGATACATCGTTAAAATAAGTAGAAATGTCTGAATTAATTGTTGCCCATAGATACGCTAAATCATTGCTCGACTTCGCCATAGAAAAAAATGTAGTGGATGCCGTATATACAGATATGCTTGGTTTTAAAGAGACCTGCGAGGGGAGTAAAGACCTTGTATTGGCCCTAAAAAGCCCAATCATAAAGCATTATACCAAGCTAGCCATTTTAAATAAGCTTTTTAAATCCATATTTAATCCGGTTACCTACTCGATCTTTGTGATTATTACAAACAAAAATAGAGAGCGTATTTTACCTGCGATAGCGAAAGAATTCATCAATCTTTATACCGAGCATAAGGGCATACAAAAAGCAGAAATTACATCTGCAAGTCCTTTAACAGATGATCAAAAAAAATCAGTGACCAAAATTGTAAAAGACTATACGGGCAAAGAAGTAGAATTAACGGAACATATTGACGAGTCTTTAATTGGCGGTTTCATTTTACGCGTTGGAGACCAACAAATAGACGACTCGATTCGAAGAAAATTGAATGACTTAAAACTCACAATGGCATCTTAAAACATAAAGCCTTTTATCTAAAGGCTTTTTTTATACCCTCTAAAATGAAAAATCTAGCGCTCTTTTTAGGTTCGATTTTTGCCGCCACGTCCGTTGCCATAGGTGCCTTCGGAGCTCATGCTTGGAAACCTTACCTAATGCATATAAATCGGCTAGAGACTTTTGAGACAGCTGCTCAGTATCAAATGTATGGGGGATTAGTCCTGATTTTATTAGGTATTTTACAAATCATTAGGCCAAGTAAAATGCTAAAAATAGCCAGTTATTTTCACATTACAGGCTCGATTGTATTTCCAGGATCTTTGTATTTGATTTGCATAAGCCAGCAATTATTCTGGGGAGCCATTGCGCCCATTGGTGGATTAGCATTGATCCTTGGATTTGTATTAATGGCTTTTGATGCCCTTAAAAAGGATTAGTGTTTCATCACTAATTCTAAACTATGCCAGACAATTTCCCCCATGGTTTGACAAGCTAAAAAACGATCATCGTGATAGTGTTTCGCTAATTCAGATTTTAATTGGTCTACATTTTCTAAAGGCGCAATTTCGTCCTTTGACATCACGTCCATCAGGTCATATACGCGCTGGCTTTCTGATTTTAATCGACTCGCAATCATCGAGCGTTCCTCAATTTGATATTGCCAAACGGACTCGGGAGTCATATACTTCATCCCAAGTTCAATCAATGGATTGTTTTGTTTAAAATATTGAGGCAGGTATACCGACTTTTTACCCTCGTAACATTGTTGGTCAAAATCAATCGGCCGAATCCGATAATAAATTTCCTCGAAATCTGGCGTGGTAATCACGACATAATTGGCACTATGCATATCGCCTAATACTTGGACCAAGCAACGCTCATTGAATTTAACAAATTCCTTCGCCAATCGTATCGGTGCCTCCAAATCAGTCTCAAGTGACTGTTGGAGAAATATATCACCGGGAACCCCTGCAATATGCTCCTCCACCAAGGTATTTTCATGGGTGACATAATTGATCCGATTAGGGGATAAAATATGCTCCAGTTCTAAGCCATACACACGAGATGCATCGGCAATTTTAATGTAGAAATAATCAAAGTTATCGTTGACCCGATTAACAATTCGAATCCGAAAAGGATGTGTATTTCCATAGGTACAAAAATCCACTCGGTCGATCACCAAGTGCTTAATTACCTCCTCGTTCCCATCCGTTTTTAAATCAGCATAAATCTGCTTCAGAGATTCATAAACTCCTTCCTGATCTCCAGGCGAATAAAACACCGATTCCCAAAGCGTGTCAACCCCATTTTTGTCATACAAAACAATCGCGTTATCATAGCGCAATAAGTCCGCATAACTAATATTCATCGTGTACTCTCGGTTGTATTTTTTTAAATACCGA
>JABMMK010000114.1 GCA_013205605.1 Cytophagales bacterium
GAAATAGAAGTGGACTCCTCGACCGATTGGTATTTGATCCGCTTCCTAGCCTATAAACATTTTTGGGAAGATAAATTACAAAATGAACCCAACATTGACCTAGAAAACACGATGGTCACTATGCAAATGACGGGGGGAAGAAACCTGTATGAGTTATCAGATTCGCTCCAATTATCATACGACGATTTGAAAAAATACAATGCTTGGATATTAAAAGATTGGATACCCAGTGGAAAAACATATACACTTTACCATCCAAGCAATATCAAAACCTTTGTTTCTAGCCCAAATAAGCCTTTTACAGAATCCATTGAAACGCAAATTTTAACGGCTTCCGTGGATTCTAGTAAATTATATCAACCAAGTCCAAATAAGAAATCAAAAAATGCGGCGATCATGTCAGATCAAATTGAGACCCGTACCCACACCGTCATTTCAGGAGAAACACTTTCTTCAATCGCGAGTAAGTATGAAATGAAATTACCTGAGCTTCTTAAATTAAATGGATTTGACATGAAGACGATGATCATGTTAGGTCAAAAAATAAAAGTAAAGCGTGTGGTTCCTATGTTAGAAGTGATATCCCAACAGTTAGATAAAAAGGCGAAAAATGCGCCTAAAAAAGAGAATAACATTGTTATTTTAGAAAAAACAAAGGGAGAAGAGCCGGCACGCAACATCACAACGAGTGAAAAAGGAAATAGCTTTATAATCGCACCTGCAGATTCTAGGGAGATCAGTATAAAATCGGAATCTGAGGTCGTAAAGGTAGAAAGTAAAAATAAATTGGTCGAAAAACCGGAAGTCGATCTACAAGTGGAAACCTCTAATGCCTCCGAAATAAAGCACACAATACATACGGTGCAAGCTGGAGAAACACTATTTAGAATTTCAAAGACTTACTCCATTTCAACAGAGGATTTAATTAAATGGAATAACTTGGGGAAGAATCCAAGCTTGAAAATAGGCCAAAAAATAAAGTTAATCCCCTAATTATTTTTTTCTAAGCATCAATAATCCGTCTCGAAGAGGAAGCAGCGTTTTTTCAACGCGAACATCATCCAGGCATTTTTGATTGAAATCCCGCAAGGCAACCGTTGATTTATCCTGTGCAGTTTCATCGATAATTTTACCGCTCCACAATACATTGTCGACGATAATAAGTCCGCCTAAACGCACTTTGTCGATCACCAAATCAAAATAAGTGGCATAATTCCTTTTGTCGGCGTCAATAAAAACCAAATCAATAGGGCCATCAATATTCTTTACTTCTTCTTTTGCGTCTGCAATTCGATAATCGATTTGAGAAGCATAGGGAGATCGATTGAAAAACGAACGGGCAAAGGTCTCCAACTCTTCATTGATGTCGAGGGTGATTAAATGGCCTTTTTCGGCTAATCCCTCCGCCAAACACAATGCGGAATAACCCGTATAGGTACCTATTTCAAGAATAAGTTTTGGCTGTAAAATTTTAGAAATTAAAGATAAAAATCGGCCTTGTAAATGCCCTGAAAGCATTCGAGGCTGCAAAATCAAGGCATGTGTTTCGCGATTCAATTCTTTTAATAAAGCGCTTTCAGGATCTGAAAATGATTGAGAATACGCTTCAATATTTGAATCGATAAATTCCATGAATTATTTGATCCCGGTGTAAAAGAAATCGAGTGAATTTTCAGGATCATTCGATAAAAAATAATCATCTACTTGAATGGAATTGACTAAAGAGTTATTTTGATTTGATAATGAATTGCGGCTTAAGCGATTCGCTAAATCATAAGGGACCTGTAACCAGGTTCTTGGAAGGCGATATTGCAAATTAAAAATATCAAATTTGGTAATTCGTTCCACCGACTTTTTATTCTCTTCGTAGTATTTCATGACCTTGTCGTTTCCATGAACCCCTTCGGTGATTACGTTAGAAAAATGCTTTTCCATGAGTTGCTGTAATCCGTCCGCATAATATTCACGCACGTGCCATGGGTTACGAGTCAACGAGAATTTTTTGTTGACCGTCGTTAAATAAAATTTACCCCCAGGTTTTAACACTCGGGCCGCTTCGGCCAGAAAAAATGAATCAGGTTCTATATGTTCAATCACTTGAAACGTAATCACAAAGTCAAAATGATTATCAGGCAAATCCTGAAGTGGCGGCAAAAACATGTCAATAAAAGTAAAATCAGGGTACTTTTGACCCAACGATTCCATTAATTC
>JABMMK010000115.1 GCA_013205605.1 Cytophagales bacterium
AATTACCTCTCCGACATTAACTGAGGCAAAAGTGTCTGAAATCCCTTGTATCGAGCTTATATGGGCGATTTCGCGGGGTTGTGGCGTGGGTTGCTAAGAGAAGAGAAACCGTGAAAATTAAACTAGTAGGTCAACAAAGTATTTTAAGAGTCTACTGAATCTATCAGTGGACTCTTTTGTTTTTTGAATAAATATTTATCTTGATGTGAAATGATCTAACTATTTCAAAAGCTCCAGGATTTTTTCTCCCATACCACTATTTTTAAACTCTTTTGCTTTTTTACCATATACCCATAATGTATAGGGCAAAGGTTTTTGATGTAAGATTTCATCCGGAATTTTAAATGTAGTTGTTCCTCCCGTTTTTGTTTTGATCAATACAACCCCGTTCGCACCCCGCACCCCGTAAATAGCTGTTGTCGATGGATCCTTCAACACATTCACGGATTCGATATCATTGGGATTTATGGTATTGATATTGCTTATAGGTACCCCATCCACTACATATAAAGGACTATTTGAATTGATGGAACCAAATCCTCGAATTCTAACCATCGCCGCTCCGCCAGGGGAATTATCATTCCCTACAGTTACTCCGGCAACCTGTCCAGTCATTTTTTGACTCAAAGTTCCAGCAGCTACTTGTGATAAATTTTGTGCACTCACTTCTCCCACCGCTCCATTATTGTCACTTCTAGGTTTAGGAATGGAAGGTTCTATAAACCTGGGGATAAATTGAATACCAACGCCCGCTGCACCTTCAGCGCTTCGGCCAGACACCACCACCACTTTTTCTAATTGGCCCAGTGGGATCGCATTGGTATCCCGATATTCCCCTTTATTAAACAAATCCTCTGGATCATAAAAATAGATGAAGAGCGAATCTGATTTGATCGAGAATGTTCTTTGCGCTTGTTTTGCTTTGGAACCAGATGATGTGCTGGATCCAAAATATTGATTTAAAATGGATATCAATTCACCCGAACGGCTGGTTTGTTGGGCCGCCACTGAATGATTCAAAAGCAATAACAAGGCAAAACCTAATAGTAATTTCATTTTTACGATGCGATAATAGTGTCTAGTTTTTCATAACTTAAAATCATAGATCTAACATTATGGTAATTTATTTTCCAAGAAGTGGCCATGTGTCGCCAGATGGGTTCTCCCTCACGGGTCAATAATGGCCACCACTCTCCCGTGTTAAAATTGATCATTTTGTCAAAAACAAAGCGATGCACTTGCTTATGTGCCGCTAAGAATTTTTCATCCCCTGTCAGCAAATAGGCATCGAGCATGCCGATCAACATCTCCGCCTGTTGCCAAAATTCTTTCTCTTTATCGTACACAACTCCTTCATGCGAACCTTCTACATAAACGCCACCAAACTCCCAGTCCACCCCATGATTCATCGAATGATAGAACGCCTTTTCTAAATTGATCCGGTAATCTTCGATGGAAAAACCACCCACCTTCAAGGCATGCATTAAAAGCCAACCAAATTCTGAGTTGTGACCATATGAAGTATTATCGGTCGACGAAGCCTTTTGGCCCCCCTCCGCAAAACGATCCCAACCCCATACGATGTCAAATTTAATCTGCGGCGCCACGGTCCAATCAGCCCAAAACTGAGGGATTCCAGTCCCCGTTTCCGCATGCATTACTTTTTGAATTAATATGTCAATAGACTCTTTTAGTTTTCTCCGATGTAGTTCTTTGCCACTGGCTTCGTACAAAGTTGTGAAGGCTTCCATCAGGTGCATGTGTACGTCAAGGGTTTTTCGATCCCCCCCAGGAGCGCCGGGTCCCATTAATTTCCAATCCTCAGAAAAGAATTCCCAATAGCCTCCTAAATGGGTATCCACGGCATATTTTTGCAATAAATCAAAACACTTTTCCGCATATTCTAAGCCTATAGGATCCCCTGTGGCCAACGTATATTCACTAAGGCTATAAATGGCAAAGCTATGGCCATATCCGATTTTTTGTCGGTTAGTCGCCTCCCCTTTGCGATTCATCATCCAGTAAAACCCCTCATTTTCATGATCCCACATGTTGTCTAGCATGAACCTTACTCCATGCTCGGCCATTTCTTTCATGATAGGTCCCCCAAATCCATGTCGGTATGCCTGAGAATACGTAAATACAGATCTTGATTGAGCAATCAGAGACTTTTCATCTTGCCCAGAATCTTCGCCAAATTCATTATAGTGTGTAATAAATCCACCATAGGTTTTGTCCATAGTTCTAGTGGACCAAAAAGGCAATAAATGAGCTTCTGTATACTGTTTGATTTCGTCACGAAGTGATTTTAATTCTTCTTTATTCATAAAAATGTAAGGTTTAATTTTTCAATTTCTTCCGGACTGGCCGCACCCGTTTCCCCGATTTTATGGATGGATATATGGGCACATAAATTCGCAAATTCACAGCATTCAGCGGTGCTCGCTCCCGTGGCTTTGGCCGCTGAAAATGCAGCGACAACCATGTCTCCCGCTCCCACGGTGTCTATTTCTCCTTTGGGTTTGATGCCTGTTTGCCAATGAAACTCCGTCGGGCTTGCGTAGATTAATCCACGTTCACCTAAGGTCACTAAGGCCCCGGTTTTTCGATGGGAAACCCAATTTTTAATAATGGCAATCAAAGTTTCATCTAATGCTAATTGCTTCGGACTTAATTTTAATATGGCCGCTAGCTCAGATTCATTCACTTTTAATGGGATGTCAGTGGCCTCAATACCTAAATTTCGTAGGTCGGCCAATGAACTTTTATTATGCTGATTGATAAGCGTTTGCAGCTTTTTGATACTGGCCCTGTTTAATAAAGGATTTTGAAATTGTTCATTGACAACTACCCAATCATACGTGGCTATTTCAGTTTCTAAATACTGAATTAATGTTTCAGATGTAGATTGGAATTGCTTGTTCTGAGTGCCAAAATCAATGCGATTTAATTCAACATCAGCCCACATGGGTTTGGAGTAGGTCGGTGTGTCGAGATCCGAAAAGGGCAATAAATGCGTGGTATCAATAGCTAATGATTGACATTGAAATAACATTTCTCTGCCAAATAAATCTGGGCCAATGGCCCCAAAGGCAAAGGCCTTCGCTCCCAAAATAGACAAATTTTTAGTCACGTTCCCTGCACCTCCTAAATAACCTTTCGGTTGATACCCCCAGAAAACATTTTTTCCCGTCTCCACCGAGAATTCTGTCGTTAACGTGTTTTCTTGAAAGTAAAAATCAACCGCAAAATCACCGATAACTGCGATCTTGATTTTTTGTATTTGACTTAAGATCTCTTTAAGCCGATTGGAATTCATATAGACAGGTTTGAAAATGCCTCTAAAAATAAGGATATTTTCTCAGAAAGGAAATAAGTATTTTTGCGTAATTTTAAAATTCGAATTTAGAAAATAAAATTTTTGACCATTGGCTTTAATCAAATCAATCTCAGGTATCCGAGGTACCATCGGAGGTAAACCAGGCGAAGGCCTTAGTCCCATCGACGTGGTTACTTTTGCAGCCGCTTATGGCACATGGCTTAAGCGAGTAGGGAATCCGTCGAACACCATCGTGTTAGGAAGAGACGCTCGAATTTCCGGTACCATGGTTTCATCCCTTGTGGCCAATACCCTGATCGGTTTGGGTTGGGATGTCCTAGATATAGGCCTTTCCACAACTCCCACCGTTGAACTAGCGGTGCCCTGGACGCAGGCTGCGGGTGGTATTATCATCACAGCAAGCCATAATCCGGCCCAGTGGAATGCACTTAAATTGTTGAATCATTTAGGAGAATTTATATCGGATGCGGATGGAAAGGATCTTCTGGCGATTGCCGAAAATCAAGATTTTTCATTTGCTGAGGTACATGATTTGGGTGAATACAAGGAGGATCATTCGTTCTTGGACCAACATATTCAACATGTTTTAGGTCTTCGTGGGGTTCATGCAGATCAAATTTCAAAAGCAAATTTTCGGGTATTGGTGGATGCAGTTAATTCCACAGGAGGAATCGTGGTGCCTGATCTTTTGCGCGCATTAGGAGTAAATCATGTGGATGTGATTTACGGGGAACCGACGGGGCATTTTGCGCACAATCCAGAGCCTTTGCCAGAGAATTTGGGCGCTATGATTTCCAAAATGAAAGAGGGAAATTATGATATCGGAATTGTAGTTGATCCCGATGTAGACCGTTTGTGTTTTATTTCGGAAGATGGTACGCCTTTTGGAGAAGAATATACTTTAGTCGCTATCGCTGATTACATTTTGTCTTTGGGCAAAGGAAATACGGTTTCGAATTTATCGTCCACGCGTGCTTTACGCGATGTGACAGAAAAACACGGAGGAATCTATTTTGCTGCGGCGGTAGGTGAAGTCAATGTCGTCAATCAAATGAAGGCTCAAAAAGCCATTATAGGTGGAGAGGGCAATGGAGGCGTTATTTTTCCGGAATCTCATTATGGCCGGGATGCTTTAGTAGGGATTGGTTTATTTCTGACTTATTTAGCCCAAAAAGGGATTAAAACTTCAGAACTACGAGCTAGTTTTCCTTCCTATGTTATTTCAAAAAATAAAATCGAGTTATCGGCTGATTTGAATGTTGATTTAATCTTGTCGACCGTGGCGGAGAAATATAAAGACCAACAAGTGAACACGATTGATGGAGTAAAAATAGATTTTCCTGATCGTTGGATACACTTACGGAAATCCAATACCGAACCGATCATTCGGATTTATGCGGAGGCCCCTAACGAGGAAGAAGCCAATGCACTTGCACAACAAATTATACAGGTAATCGAAGAGATTGCCGCCAAATAAAACGTATGAATTCAACGCAAACCCCCATTTACTTAGATAATGCGGCTACTACGCCCATAGACCCCGAGGTATGGAAGGAAATGCAGCCCTATTTTGAGCATTTTACCGCAAATCCATCGTCGATTCATTCGCATGGCCGACAAGCCAAAGTGATTGTGGAAAAAGCTCGAAAGACCATTGCCACACTATTAAATGCCTCGCCTTCCGAAATATTTTTCACTTCTGGAGGTACTGAAGCTGATAATACGGTGATTCAATCATGTGTACTTTATGGAGGGATTAAGACGATTATCACCTCGCCACTGGAGCATCATGCCGTTTTACATACGGCGGAGGCATGGGAAAAATTAGGGATGGTCGACCTGAAAATGGTTAGCTCAGATTCAAATGGAGTCATTGATTTAGCTGATTTGGAACGTTTATTATCTGCTTCTCCCAACGCCTTAGTGAGTTTGATGCAGGGCAATAATGAAATTGGGAATTTATTGGATTTGTATGCCGTGGGTAATTTATGTCAAAAATATGGCGCACTTTTTCATTCGGATACGGTTCAAACCATGGGGCATTTCGTTCATAATGTACAAGAATTACCCGTTCATTTTTTAGTTGGCGCCGGACATAAATTCCATGGCCCCAAAGGAATCGGTTTTCTTTACGCTAAATCAGGGACCAAATTCTCCCCTTTGATGCATGGCGGAGCCCAAGAACGGAATCAACGCGGAGGCACAGAAAATGTGTATGGAATGGTGGGAATTGCTAAAGCTCTTTCTTTAGCTTATCAAGAAATGGCTGCTCATGAAATCCATATAAAAGATTTGAAGACCTATTTCATTCAGGGTTTACAGAATAACTTCCCAGGCATTGAATTTAATGGGCTCTCAGCCGATCTTGAAAAAAGCTTATATACGGTTATAAATGTCCGCTTTCCGCAAATTCAAGATGGAGACATGTTGCTTTTTAAATTAGATATAGAAAAGATTTCAGCTTCTGGAGGGAGCGCTTGCTCTAGCGGAACTTCTGTGGGTTCTCATGTGTTGACCGCCCTTAATCCAAATGCAGAGGGTGCGGCAGTCAGATTTTCGTTTTCTAAAAATAATACAATGGCAGAAATCGATCGCGTATTGGAGGTTCTTCGCAAAATAACAAGCTAAGAAACCTATTACCTCTTGCCTAATACCTCTTACCTTTTACCTATTACCTTTTACCTATTACCTTTTACCTAATTTAATAAGCTCTGGCGAAAATTACTCGGTGCTCAGAACTTGCCCCTGTCAAAACACATTTGCCTGTTTCTTTTTTGACTCCCAAAGGAATGCAACGAATCGTTGCTTTGGTCAATTCCTTAATTTTTTCTTC
>JABMMK010000116.1 GCA_013205605.1 Cytophagales bacterium
CGTGACACGGTTAATTCGTATGAGATGCAAGAAGATGGGAATTACTGGAAGGTGGAAAGCGATGAGCCTTTTGATATTCATCAAGAATTTTATCGTTTAAAAGAGGAAGATTTAGTAGACGTGGTTCCATTTGAGAATTATACATTAAATTTAGAAACTAAGGAATAAAAAATACACCAACGAACTTGATATAAATGGAACGATTTACTGGCCTATTGGGCATTGTGCTGATTTTAGGAGTTGCTTTTTTGATGTCAAATAATCGAAAGGCGATTAATTATCGAACAGTGGGCGTCGGTTTATTATTGCAAGTTCTTTTAGCAGTTTTTATTCTTAAGACTGAAGTGGGGCAATCCCTTTTTCAATGGTTAGGCGATAGTATTAATACGCTTTTAGGCCAAGCAGATAAGGGTGCACTTTTTGTTTTTGGTTCGCTCGTTGACCGTGATTTAATGACAAAGGCCTTTGGTCCGGGCAATGATTACATTTTCTTTTTCAAAGTGGTACCCACCATCATTTTTGTGGCCGTTTTAGTGAATATGTTTTATCATTTGGGCGTTTTGCAACGCATTGTTTCTACGATGGGAAGAGGCGTACATTGGTTGATGGGCGTCAGTGGCGCGGAGGCCTTATCGAATGTTGCATCCACTTTTGTAGGACAAGTGGAAGCTCAAATCATGATTAAGCCGTATTTGAAAAACATGACCAATTCGGAGTTGATGGCTTCCATGACCGGTTCTTTTGCCTGTATCGCAGGAGGAGTTATGGCTGTTTATATATCCTTAGGCGTCCCAGCGGCGTATTTATTGGCCGCCAGTTTAATGGCCGCCCCTGGTGCTTTAGTCATTTCAAAAATCATTTTTCCCGAAACAGAAAAGTCGGAAACGGAGGGCGAAGTAAAACTGTCCATTGAAAAAACACATGCTAATTTGGTGGATGCGATTGCAGCCGGTGCGAGTGAAGGGTTAAAAGTAGGGTTAAATGTGATCGCTATGTTGATCGGTTTTATTGCTTTGATCGCCTTGGTGGATTTAGGCTTGGGCCAATTGGGTGGATTAATTAATATGCCAACCTTATCGATGAATTTGATTTTGGGCAAAGTATTTTCAGTATTTGCATTTGCCATGGGGGTTCCGGCCGTTGACATAGAAGTGGCAGGCGCTTTAATGGGAAAGAAAATGGTGGTCAATGAGTTTGTGGCTTATTTGGATATGGTTAAAATCAAGGATACGTTGAGCCCCAAAACCATTGCCATTACTAGTTTTGCACTTTGTGGCTTTGCTAATTTTTCTTCCGTGGCCATTCAAATTGGCGGAATAGGTGAGTTAGCCCCATCTCGCCGATCAGACTTGGCCAAATTAGGGTTTAAAGCTTTAATTGCCGGAACTTTAGCTTCTTATTTATCTGCCACCTTAGCTGGTTTACTTTTGTAATATGCGCATTGATCCCGAAACTGTCGAGCGAATTAAGCAAGCAGCAGCGGTGGCTGAGGTCATCGGGGATTATGTGACCGTTAAAAAAAAGGGAGCTAATTATTGGGCTTGCTGCCCTTTTCACGGCGAAAAAACACCGTCTTTTTCGATCTCTCCTAGCAAAGGAATTTATAAATGTTTTGGTTGTGGCAAAGCCGGTGATTCGGTTCGATTTGTCATGGACATTGAAGGGCTAGGCTATGGGGAAGCTCTTAGGCATTTGGCTAAAAAATATGGCATCGATATCCAAGAAGAGGAGATGACGGATGATCAGATTTTGCGTCAAAATGAGCGTGAGAGTTTGTTCATCATGCTAGATTATGCCAAAGAATATTTCAAAAAGCAATTGCATGATACGGAAGAAGGGAAGTCTATTGCCTTGCCATATTTCAAAGAAAGAGGTTTTTCAGATTCAACTTTACAAGCGTTTGATTTAGGGTATAGTCCAGAGGCTTGGGATGCTTTATTGAAATCTGCGCTGAAACAAGGATTCTCTCAAGAGATTATTGAAAAGGCGGGTTTGGTCACTCAAAAAAATGAGGAGGGTAAGGTATATGACCGATTTAGAAATCGGGTTATTTTTCCGATTCACAATGTTTCAGGTAAAATTATTGCTTTTGGTGCACGTATATTAAGAAATGATGCGAAGTCAAGCCAAGCAAAATACCTGAATTCCCCTGAGACGGAGGTCTACCATAAATCTTCAAGTCTTTATGGCATACATCAAGCAAAAAATGAAATAAGGAAGTTGGATGTGTGTTACCTTGTTGAAGGATATACCGATGTTATTTCTTTGCATCAGGCGGGCATAAAAAATGTCGTAGCTTCCTCTGGTACCTCCTTAACCATTGAACAAATTAAATTAATAGGTCGTTTTACCCAACATGTTACTGTTCTTTATGATGGGGATTCTGCTGGGATAAAAGCCGCACTAAGAGGGATGGACCTAATTTTAGAAGAGGGTTTGCAAGTTAATTTAGTGGTTTTCCCGGAAGGTCAAGATCCTGATAGTTATGTCAGGAAAATTGGCTCAGAGGCTTTCATTGAGTATATTAAAAAAGAGTCCAAAGATATTATTTCATTTCAGGCCAATTTGTTTTTACAAGAGGCCGGTGATGATCCGTTTAAAAGATCGGAATTGATTAAAGAAATGGTCTTGAGTATTTCTAAGA
>JABMMK010000117.1 GCA_013205605.1 Cytophagales bacterium
AAATGTTAGTTTGCAAAGGTAAGTTTTTTTTAGGTAAGAGGTATTAGGTAATAAGTATTAGGTAATAGGTAAGAAGTTATTTAAAAACAATTTATAGGCAGGAAATATAAGATTGATTATATTCTAATTGTTAATACCTATAACTTATTACCTCTTACCTGAGTCCCTCTTGTTACCTAATACCTATTACTTAATACCTGATTTTTCTCTACCTTTGTACCTTCAAAATGGAAAAATTACAAAACGATTTAATCATTCGTGCCGCGTTAGGCCAACCAGTTGAACGGGTACCCGTTTGGGTGATGCGTCAAGCCGGTCGAATTTTGCCTGAATACCGTGAGGTTCGAGCAAAAGCAGGCTCTTTTATCGCTTTAGCTACGAACCCAGAAATGGCGGCAGAAGTTACCCTACAACCTGTAGATAGATTTGGTGTAGATGCCGCGATTATTTTTTCAGACATTTTAGTGGTTCCTGAGGCCATGGGCCTGCCTTATTTGATGGAAGAACAAAAAGGACCTGTGTTTCCTGAGGTGATTCGTTCGCATGCCGACTTAGCCAAGATTCGAATAGCTAATCCCGAGGAAGATTTGAAATATGTCCTAGATGCGATTAAAATTGTCAAAAAAGAATTAGCAGGACGCGTTCCTTTAATCGGTTTCGCTGGCGCACCATTTACTATTTTTTGTTATATGGTGGAGGGGAAAGGTTCAAAAACTTTTTCTCAAGCAAAAAAAATGCTGTACGCCGAACCGGCTTTAGCTCATGCGCTATTGCAAAAAATTACAGATTCTACCATTGCCTATTTAAAAGCTCAGGTGCTTGCTGGGGCTAATTTATTACAGATATTTGATTCTTGGGCGGGCATTCTATCGCCTTCACAATACAGTGCATTTTCAATTCCTTATTTGAAGCAAATCTGTGATGCCATCGACAATGTCCCACTCACTTTATTTGCCAAAGGTGCATTTTTCGCTAGAGCCGAAATGGCCCAATTAGATTGCCAAACCATTGGCCTAGACTGGAACATGGACATTGCGGAATCGCGCGCGCTTGTCGGATCTCATAAAACCTTGCAAGGCAATTTAGATCCGTGTGCCTTATATGGTGATTTTAAAACAGTAGAAGCTGAGACCAAGGGGATGCTGAAGGCTTTTGGTGGCCAACGATACATCGCGAATTTAGGCCATGGCGTTTACCCAGATATTCATCCAGATAAGGTACAATGTTTCGTGGATACGGTTCAAGGGTACCAAGGATAAAAAAAGCCAACCGATCACGGCTGGCTTTTCAACTCAATCTTTTATTTTTTTATTTTGCCGAATAATTCGGAGCTTCCTTCGAAATACTCACATCATGTGGATGACTTTCTTTCACACCTGCGGTAGTGATTTTGACAAATTTGGCTTCTTGCATAATTTCAATCGACGCAGCGCCGCAATATCCCATGCCAGCTTTCAATCCACCGACCATTTGGTATAAAATCTCCGTCACAGAACCTTTAAATGGTACTCGGCCTACAATCCCCTCCGGTACTAATTTTTTGATATCATCTTCCGCATCTTGGAAATAACGGTCTTTGGAACCATCTTCCATCGCTTCTAATGAACCCATTCCACGGTATGATTTGAATTTCCGCCCTTCTAAAATAATCATTTCACCCGGTGCTTCATCCGTTCCGGCCAATAAAGACCCGATCATTACCGTGCTAGCTCCACCGGCAATCGCCTTGGCCACATCACCTGAATAACGTATTCCTCCATCGGCAATTAATGGAATATTATAAGGTTTTAATGCTTTTGCCGCTTCGTAAACTGCGGTTAATTGGGGCATTCCCACGCCGGCAATAATCCGAGTGGTACAAATACTTCCAGGACCCACACCCACTTTCACCGCATCAGCTCCCGCTTCTGCTAAGGCTTTTGCCGCTTCGCCTGTGGCAATATTTCCGACAATAACTTCTAAGTTTGGGAATGCTTTTTTAACCGATTTCAAGGCATCAATCACGCCTTTGGAATGTCCGTGGGCTGTATCGATGCTGATTACATCTACGCCAACTTGCACCAAGGCCTGCACGCGATCCAATAAATCGGGCGTAACTCCCACGGCCGCACCTACACGTAATCGACCTAAGGAATCTTTCGATGCCAAAGGATGGGATTTGCGTTTCAAAATATCTTTATACGTGATCAAGCCGATTAGCTTGCCATTTTTGTCAACAATCGGTAATTTTTCAATTTTATATTCCTGCAAAATACTTTCAGCCTCCTCCATGCTAATGCCTTCCTTTGCCGTGATCAAATTAACTTTGGTCATAATCTCATCCACCGGACGCGAAGTTTGCTTTTGGAAACGTAAATCGCGATTAGTTAAAATACCCACCAAAATTCCCGCATTATCAATCACGGGAATGCCACCGATATTAAATTCCTTCATGATGCGCTGAGCATCCCCTAACGTTTTATTGTCTTTTAAGGTGACAGGGTCTATGATCATTCCAGACTCAGAACGCTTTACTTTGCGCACTTGAGCTGCTTGTTGGTCAATCGTCATATTTTTGTGAATGATTCCGATTCCCCCTTCTTGGGCTAAGGCGATTGCCAAAGCCGCTTCAGTGACGGTATCCATGGCCGCAGAAACGATAGGAATATTGATCGTGATATTTCGAGTTAACCTAGTTTGCGTACTAACTTCGCGAGGCAATACCTCTGAATACGCGGGCAATAACAAAACGTCGTCGTATGTTAAAGCTTCAAAGAGAAATTTATTGGATTCAAGCATAGCAAATATATTGAATGGGCAACGGTAGACGGTTGATGAATCGAATACTACCCTTATTTGCGGGATAAAATTACAATTATTTTTTGTAATATTTGAATTATGATTAAAAAAATCAATTACTTACTGCTGATCACTCTCCTGATTTCATATCAAAATTTTGCTCAAACAGGTAAATATACTTTTGAAACGTCTCGAATGGGATCTCCATTTAGGATTATTGTTTCCACAAATGACAGTTCTGGAATTTCAAAAGTCATTCAAAGTTCGTTTGAATTGGCGCGTGATTTGGAGTCACAATTGAGCGATTATCAAATTAATTCTGAGTTGAGCCAGGTCAATTTGCGGGCTGGGACTGGCGAGTTTTTCACTATTCATTCTTCATTAAAAGAGATTTTAGTCGCTGCGATAAAAGCAGAAAATTTGACTCAAGGGGCTTTGAATGTAAAAGTTGGAAGATTGGTGCAAGCCTGGAGAAGAACTCGGAAAGATAAAATATTGCCTGATGAAAAGGAGCTAAGGAAAATTGCCGCAGCTATTCAGGGGAATTGCATTGAGTTTTCCAAGGATTCGACAAAATTACGGTTGGCCGACCGAGCGTGCCAATTAGATCTAGGTTCCTTAGGAAAGGGGTTTGTTGCCCAAAAAGTGTTAGACCATTTGATCAATAATGCATGGCGAAATGTGTTGGTGGATGCGGGCGGCAAAATTTGTTTGACTTCGCAAGTAGGAAAAGAGGAAGCCTGGTTGGTGGGACTAGAAATCCCCGGAGGTACTGCTATTTCAGATCAGATGTTATCGTTAAAAAATTGCTCCATTGCTAGTTCGGGAAAGACGTACCAACAAGTTCAAATTGGCAATCAAGTTTATTCGCATGTATTGGATCCAAGAACCGGTATGGCCTTAACACATGGGCGTTCTGCCACAGCGATTGCCCCCAATGGGACTTTGGCCGACTGGCTTGCGACGGCGGCCACGGTAATGCCTATACGAGAAATTGAAAAATTATTGGTAAAATTGCCTGATGTTCGCTTATTAGTTTGGGAATTCAAAGCTGGCAAATTGGGCATTTTACTAAATCATAATCTATTATAGCATGAAATATATTTTAATTATTTGTTTTTTCTTTCTCATTTCCCCTTTATTAAACGCACAAAAACTAAGCTCTTATCAACAAACTATCCCAGGAAGTACGGTGTCATTTGACATGGTGGCTGTGCCAGCAGGTGAGTTTTTACTAGGTAGTTCGGCACAAGATGCCGGGCATAAAGCAGATGAAGGACCTCAAAAGAAAGTGAAAATAAATGCTTTTTGGGTAGGGAAAACAGAAGTGACCTATGATGAATATCAATTATTTTTTGAGGAGGAGCGAGATCCTGAACCTAAACCGGCTAAAACCGGACCTGATGCGGTCACGAGGCCTAGTCCTCCATACATCGATTTTACGTTAGGCATGGGAAAAGTGGGTGGATTCCCGGCCAATTCGATGCAGCAATATTCTGCAATTATGTATTGTAAATGGTTGTATGCTAAAACGGGTATTTTCTATCGCATCCCAACGGAAATAGAATGGGAATATGCGTGCAAGGCTGGGCAAAAAAATCCTATAGAACCTTTAGATGATTATGCTTGGCATGCGAAAAATTCTCAGGAAAAATACCATCATGTGGGTTTGAAAAAACCCAATGCTTTTGGTTTGTATGATATGCTGGGAAATGTCTCTGAATGGGTGTTAGATCATTACGATTCTGAGGGGTATAAAAAATTAGAGTCACCTGTTTTTACGGATAAATATGCGGATGCGATCGTTAGAGGAGGAAATTTTCAAGATGAAAAGATATTAGTTAGCCCTACGGCTCGATTTGCTGCAGACCCAGTTTGGAATCGCAGAGACCCACAAATACCTAAAAGTATTTGGTGGAATGCGGATGCCCCCTTCGTTGGTTTTAGAATTATTCGACCTAATCCTCAGCCAAGTACCCAAGAAATTAGGACATTTTTTGAAAAATATTTAAATTGAGAGTCTAAACTATTTATACATGAAAAATTCAAGAAGAGATTTTGTTAAGCATTCTGGCTTAGCTGCGAGTGGATTGATTTTAAGTCCATGGGCTGCTAATGCATTTGCAGGCCAAAGCCTAGTAGGCGACACGCTTAAAGTAGCCTTAATTGGTTGCGGAGGCCGCGGAACGGGTGCCATTACTCAGGCATTAAGTACGAAAGAAAACATCAAATTAGTCGCGATGGCAGATGTTTTCCGTGATCGTTTGGATGATTGCTACGGCAATTTGATGAAGTCGAGAGCGAAGGACGCTTCAGCGAAAGCCATCCCTATAAGCCAGAAAGTGGATGTACCAGAGGACCATAAATTTGTTGGTTTTGACGCTTATAAAAAAGCAATGGCATTAGCGGATGTAGTGATTTTGACTACACCTCCAGGATTTAGACCTCCCTATTTTGAGGAAGCAGTGGCTCAGGGAAAGCAAATTTTCATGGAAAAGCCAGTGGCTACAGATCCAGCGGGAATCCAACGTGTTTTAGCAGCGGCTAAGATAGCGAAGCAAAAGAAATTAAATGTGGTGGTTGGTTTGCAACGCCATTATCAAAATTCATACAGGGAACTGATGAAGAGAGTTCAAGACGGACAAATTGGTGATATTGTATCGGCATCTTGTTGGTGGAATAATGATGGTGTTTGGGTTAAGCCTCGTAAAGAGGGTCAAACTGAAATGGATTATCAATTGCGCAACTGGTATTATTTTAATTGGATGTGTGGGGATCATATTACGGAGCAACACATTCACAATATTGACGTTATCAACTGGGCTAAAAACGGATATCCGGTAAAGGCTCGTGGAACAGGTGGTCGTGAGGTTAGAAAAGGGAAGAATTATGGTGAAATTTTTGATCATCATATTGTTGAGTATGAATATGCGGATGGAACAATTTTGAATAGTCAATGTCGACATATTCCAGGTACTTGGACTAAGGTGGATGAGCATGTGATTGGAACGAAAGGAAAGATACATTTTGATTCGGCCAAAATTTTTGATTACAAGGGAAATGCGCAATATGCTTTTGATAAAAAGACGAAGGAAAATAATCCATATCAAACAGAGCATGATGAATTATGGGCTACCGTGGCAGCAGGCGAATACAAGTTTGCTGATGCTGAAAATGGTGCTTATTCGACCATGACATCTATTTTAGGACGTATGGCTACCTATTCAGGTCAAGTGATCGAGTGGGATAAAGCAATTAATTCAGGACTTAATATTGCTCCGTCTACATTTAGTTGGGATGCTGATATGCCATCCAAGCCAGATGCAAATGGTTTGTATGCAGTAGCGGTGCCAGGAAAAACAAAGTATTTTTAAAAAATTAACTCAAAAAAACTAGATTTTTAATTAAATTGCGGCTTCATTTTTTAGCCTAATGTAATGAACTATCAACCACAGGATTTTCTTCCGATTTTTGCTCAACTCGCGGCGGCCCTAGCATTTATTGTGGCTACCATGCTTGCGACACATGCGCTGGGTCCTAAAAGGCATTCAGAGAAAAAAGATGATACGTTTGAATGTGGAATTGAGTCAGTAGGAGATGCCCGCACACCCATTTCAGTTAAATATTTTTTAGTAGCCATTTTGTTTGTGCTATTTGATATAGAAATTGTTTTCATGTACCCTTGGGCCGTTAATTTCAAGGAATTATCATGGGATGGATTTTATGAAATGATTGTGTTTATGGGCTTGCTAATGGCAGGTTTTATTTATGTAATTAAAAAAGGAATTTTAACCTGGGAAAAATAAACTTTCAAACGAATTGATGGTTTATTAATTTCAAGACAGCATCTAGTTGATATGAGTAATTCAAACATAAGTATGGTGGAATCGCCACCGGGATTAGAGGGACAAGGTTTTTTTGCGACAAGTTTAGATTCATTGGTGGGACTGGCCAGAGCGAATTCGCTTTGGCCTTTGCCATTTGCGACCTCTTGTTGTGGCATCGAATTCATGTCGACCATGGCTTCACATTATGATATTGGGCGTTTTGGGGCGGAAAGACTTAGTTTTTCGGCACGCCAAGCGGATGTATTGATGGTCATGGGAACGATTGCCAAAAAAATGGCTCCAGTGCTTAAGCAGGTTTACTTACAAATGGCGGAACCTCGTTGGGTTTTATCCGTAGGTGCTTGTGCATGTTCTGGGGGAATTTTTGATACGTATTCGGTTTTACAGGGCATTGACCGAGTCATCCCTGTGGATGTTTATGTACCGGGTTGCCCCCCACGTCCGGAGCAGATTTTGGATGGGTTTATGCAAATTCAAGAATTGGCAAAAAAAGAGAGTACTCGCAGGAGAAATATGCCAGAATACAAGGCTTTGTTGGCTTCATACGGAATAGAATAAGGGAGGGATATGGAAAAATTGAATAACCAACAAATCATTGAGGCGCTTCAAAAGACCTTCGG
>JABMMK010000118.1 GCA_013205605.1 Cytophagales bacterium
ACCCAAATTTCACAATGTTTATATCCGGCTTGGGCGGCTACTTCGAGTTCCTTGATGAAGCCCAGTTTTTGGCCCATGATGGTACTCATGTTGAGGGAAAATTCGAATTTTTGTTTAGCCACAACAGGGCTGTTGGCTAACGAATTAGATTTTGCTTCTGTTAGGGAAGGAATAAGCGCCATTCCGGCGGCAGTTCCAGACGCTTTAATTAGCGCACGACGACTCATTTGCATCATAATTTATATAGGTTTGATGCAAATTAAGTATAATTAAAAAGAACAAAAAATAATTTTACCCCTTCTGCCCATAATAAGCATCCTTTCCATGCTTCCTAGTAAAATGTTTATTTAAAATATAATCCGGGAAATTCGCTGAAGGATTTAGCATTAAAGTGTGGTATGCCATTTCAGCACATGATTCCAAAGCTATCGCATTTTCTAAAGCCTTAAAAATTGTCTTTCCCCATACAAAGGATGCATGACCGGAAAGCAGACAAGCAGGTACATGCAATGGATTGATTTTGTTGGTTAAAAAATAGTCAACAAGCGTTGATCCGGTTATCTTTTCATATCCTTCATCAACTTGCACTTTAGTCAAAGGAGGCAAACATGGTACGTCTCCAGAAAAATGATCCGCATGAGTCGTGCCTAAAGCAGGAATCGATTTGCCCGCTTGGGCCCATGAAGTCGCCCAGGGCGAATGTGTATGAACAATTCCACACGCGTCGGAAAAGCCTTTATATATCTCCAAATGGGTTAAAGTATCTGAAGAAGGTTTTAATTTAGAATCAATCACCACGCCCTCAAGGTCCACCAGCACCATATCTTGCCAAGTTAATGTATCGTAAGCAACACCGCTCGGTTTTATAGCCATGATGCCCGAAGGTCGGTCTAATGCAGAAGCATTTCCCCATGTCAAGACAACTAATTTATGTTGCACAATAGCCATATTAATTTCAAAGGCTTCTTTTTTTAAATTTTCTAACATGTCTCTTCCCATTTATGTACTACCTCTTTATGTGTCATCACGGCTGTTGGCGTGAAATTTAAAGCTTTCATATTTTGGCGATACGCCAAAATATCATTTGGCCTACCCCATCTTTCTGGACAAACTAAACAAGTTTTCATTCCTTTTAATTGACGAACTATCTCGGGATTTAAAGGCAAAATAGTATTCGTATCAATCCAAACCCAATCTACCTTGGAAGCATAATTATTGACCAATTCAATAGGTTCATCTTCAGAATAACGTATAGCTATTGCTCGCTCACCAGCTCTAGATGCTCGATAAATATATGGAAACTCAACGTCCAACAAAAAATGTCTATCGATCCCCCTACTCCTCACCGCCTTAAGTACATCCGATTCTATCCCAGCTTCTTTAATGTTAAGAACCAATAAACCATGTTGGTATACATCTAAATAATCTTCCAAAAAGTCTCCGCCAACATACGGATCATGGTGTAAAATCAACTTACTTCCTTGGGCCCGAATGTCAATTTCACATCCATATTTCTTTGGAATTTCCTTTAGCTCTTGAACCTTATTTACCCTGTGAATAACTATTTCCATACTCATCTTTTCCCTTGTTTTATATCGTTCCGCAATTGGAATATATAAGCAAATGTTCTTTTAATCAGTTTATATTTACCTTTTAAATTACCTCCGCCTTTGGCCTCCCCGAACTCTCGCTTGGCGAAAAATACAGGAAAAGATTGAATTTTCATTCCCAATCGATTGGCAACAAATAGCACGTATAAATCCAAAGAAAAATCATGGGGAGCAACATCTAAATGTTTCATAAAACTACGGTGAAACATTTTAGGCTGGGCATTAACATCCCATAGTTTTGAACCCAATAAAAAAGACGAAATCACCGACATAGAAGCTGTAAAAAATACATCAAACAAACCCCTACCATTTCGTTCTCCTTTTACCATCATTTGTCCCGAAGCTAAATGGGTACCAAACTGATCAAAAGCAATAATTACATCCTTGGGATCTGTTTGCAAATCGGCATGAGTCCACGCTAAAACTTCTCCTTGCGCTAAAGATAATCCTTGTAAAATTCCATATCCATAACCTTGATTTATGGGAACATGCATCAAATGGGCAAAGGCATTTTCTGGCTTGGCCAACAATTTTTTAAAAATTTCTTGAGTCCCATCTGATGAGCCATTGTCGACAAAAATAAATTCCACATCTTCCCGAGCATCGCAGGCTTCTCTACACACCTGAACTAAATTAGGCAAAGACCCTGACTCATTATAACACGGAATGACGATGGACAATTTTTTCATCTTGGATTAAATTCGCCTTTTAAAATATTCCAACCAATATTGATATGTGGTATAATCCTGAGGGGTGCCCCAACAAATATACTGGTCCACTTCGCAGGCTTGAATATTAAGCCCCGCCCGCATCGCAAAATCTGCAGCTACGTCTACATAAAACTCATGATTAATTCGCTCATTAGCTTGCACCATCGCTTCCACAGCCTCGAAAAAATATTTCGCCTTTTTAAAAGTAAATGCCCCTATAACCGCGTGATCCTTCATGGGAGTTTCACTCAAAGGAATTTTACACGATACGCGCTTGGCACGAACTGAGTCTTGGAAAGTCTCAACCCAACCATACATTTTCGGGTTTTGCAGTACTGCAGGATTATTTCTAAAAGTCCAAATCCAACCATCCACTTCTTCATCTAAAAATAAACGTTCCATTTCAGATGCTGAAAAAGTCATGTCATTGTCTGATGCGCCAATCGTTAAAATCGCATCATCAGGAATATAATCGCGTGCCGCGAGGCAAGTAATCGCTTGGCCCTCAGTCAAATGGTCTACCGTAACAATAATGGCATTTGGTATATATTCTTTAATTTTTTCCTCCATCGGGTATTTTTCCAAATGGCTTTTTCGACAAACAAAAATATAACGATCTGCCAGTGGTAACGCTTGACATGCGCGAATAACCATAGGCAATCCATCCACTTCAATAAAGGGTTTGGGGATTTGGTAGCCAGCATCGACATAGCGCTGACCTTCACCAGCCATCGGAATTAAGTTAACTCGCATATATTCTTGTATGGGTTTCGCCTTCAATTCGAAATAAGGCCAATTCTCCGCAATTTATTTCATTTATTTTAATTGGCGTATCAATAGCCTCTTGAATAAAAGATTTATTTTTAAATGAGGCTATGCTTACATGGGGCATCCAATGCTTGCCAACAAAAGGAAAGCCGTAATTCTGATGTGATATTTTAAAAGGTCCACTCCATTCATTTGGATATTCGATGGGCTTTATAATGAATGGTTTAATGGCCTCCGCAAAATTCAATTGGAGTAATTCCCAATCCAATGTTTTTTCTAATCCAATCGTTAAAGTGTCGCCGTCAGTCACCGCATCATTTTCAAAAACTAACCATTCTGCTGATTTGAAAATGGGTGCTTTTTTTTCAATGTGCGATACATATTCATCTTCTTTTTGTTTTTCCCCATAGAATAAAAAAAGGGTTGCATGAACAGGGTGATGCAAATAAGTAGCGTCTGGCTCAACAGCTTCCACCTTTTGTTTCCATGAAAGAACAAAATCCTCGAATTCATTTCCTGGAACCCAAAAAAAGCCATACTTTACAAGTTCAACGTTCATGTTTTGTTAAATATCTTTATATCGAATTCTTTGATCCTTGGTTAATGCCGGGATCAATTTATTTTCAAAAAATCTGAAATCATGTTTTTCTACATGTCCTGGATTTAATTTAAACCAAGCATGAATGGGTAAATCTAGTGCTTTGCCAATCAAAGCCCTAATAACTACATTGTGCGTCACAATAGCTACTCTGTTTTCGGGCTTAATTTTGGCAATAAATTTATCTATCCGCTCCGCTACATCGTGTTGGGACTCTCCTCCGCCAGGAAATTTAGGGTCTTCTTTACGCTCCCAAGCTTCCACAAGTTCCGGAAATTTTTCTGCTAACTCAGGATACAATAGCCCTTCAGCAGATCCATAGTTAATTTCATTTAATAGAGGTTCTTGAATTTTATTGCCCCCTTTTAATGCAAGGCCTGTTGATATAGTCCGTTGCAAAGTCCCCGTATAAATTAAATCAAATTCATCCGTCGGTATCTGATTAGATTCCAACGGTAAAATGTCGGGATTTCTACCAACCCCTAAAAATGAGCCATCATTGAGTAGTGTTTTTCCATGTCTGATGAATGACAAAATAGGTAGCGTTTCATTTAAATTTTTATACCAAATACTTAAGTCTTGAATAAATTCTTCCAATTGTTCAAAAATCAATTGGGGCTCTAATTGCTGATCGTATTTCCAAAAGTGTAACGCTAAAAAAAATTGTGTGTGTCTTTTAAACGAGGGATTTAGTTGGCCGAATTCCTCCGATAGTTCCTGTGCAGAAAACCGCTGATTTGTTTGTCTAATTATTTTTATCAAATTCAACATTAGAAATTTGATTACATGGTAGGCATATTCCTTTTGATGCCTTTCATCCATATCATACGTAAATTTCTTTTCTGTAATGGGATTAGTAGAAAAATCATAAGCTCGATAGCTGATTTTCCGCCTTTTTAAATCATCCAAATAGGCCTCCATTCCACGTCTAGTTCCCATTAAATCTGCCAATTGGACTCCTTTTGCTGAATAAATATCCTTAAGATTTTGGCCAAAAACCGCTGGAAAAAATTCCCAATCAAGGCATGTAAAAGGACTTTCAATCACGTGTTTGCGATGGCCTTCCACATCGTAAATCATGAGGTGAAAAACAGCCGTTTTTTCGTCATTAAACTTAAGTGGCCCAAAACTTAAGTTTAACTTTATTTGATATTCCGGCAGAAAAATGTCTTCCCCCTTAATGATGCCCGCTTTTTCTTCGATCTCTTTAAAGACCGGTTGGGTTAAATGGTCTACGATGACAATGATATCGATGTCACTAATTAATCTAAGGTCAGTAGCAGATTCAAATGAGCCAACAAAAGTAATGGAGATGACACTCTTAACTTCTGAAATACACTTGACAAGGGTCTTTTTGATTTGAACTTTTATCTCCTCAATATTTTTCATATTCGCCGGATGTTTGGAGAAGCATGATATTTTTGATTGGATTAGGAGCGCTGAGAATAAAACTTCCTGAAACGACAGACTCCACATTTAAATATTTAACGGTCGTTTGATTGACGCCACCATCGAGACAAATTTCGAAATTTTGGCGATTTGCATGTTGATTTAATTCGTCTATCCAAGGAAGGATTTCCATATCAAATTTTTGGCCTGAAAATCCTGGCTTGGGAATAGCTAGAAGTAACACATGTTTAACATTTTCTAAAAAAGGATAAATTGATTGAAGCTTTTCGCTTATCCCAACAGCAATGCCTGCTTTGACCCCAGCACTTTCAATTTTTTTAATTACCTCCTGAACATTTTCGTCTATTTCGGCATGAATATAAATGATGTCCACATAGGGCAAAAGATCCTGTAGCCAAATAGATGGCGTTTTGGACATGATATGAACTTCTATTTTCTTTTTTTGCCAGTAGGCGCGAACGACCTCGGCGCGATATGCTTTAACGTCTTTGCAGGTAGGGTTGAAAGATTTGTCAACAATATCAATATGAATGAAATCAGAAATATTGGAAATTCGATCATAAATCAATTTGATATCCTCAACGCCATCGGCGTATATAGCCACACCCACTTTTTTAAATTCTTTAAATGAGAATTTTCTATGAAGCAAATAAGATATAATAAAAAATAAGCCCGCAATTAGAAAGCGTGAAAGCTCCATTGGTAAGCCAAAATAGATTAATTTCTGTCTAAAAAAATATTGAACCAAATAAGAAACAGATGAAATAAGCGTAAAATATAGAAGAGCTCGTTGTCTTTTTGGTTGGGCTATATGAAAATTAAATCGAATATTTAGTCCAAAAGCTGTTATCAAGCCCACAATAAATGAAAGCGCTAATGAGAAAAAGGATGAAATATTAAACGAAATTAAAGCACGTCCTACAAAAAGCTCCACCAAAAGAGAGATGATTCCAAAGGCAATATAAAGCAATAAAAAGCGATATCGATAAAATAAATAATTGAATGAATGCATTAGGGAGCCTTTCAAGTGTATGATTGCTACAAAAATAATTGATTTTGGAGAGAGACCCTATTTTGAAGGAGATATTTATTTAGGAGTATGATTAACGCCAACAAAATCAAATTAATTCCTATTTTTACCCTATGATTCTTAGGACAGAAAATCTAGTTAAAAAATATGGTGCCCGATTGGTGAATGACCATATCTCATACCAAGTAGCTCAAGGAGAAATTGTGGGCTTGTTGGGCCCTAACGGTGCCGGCAAAACCACTTCCTTTTATATTGCTACTGGTTTAGTTAAACCCAATTCCGGCAAAGTATTTTTAGATGATTTGGAT
>JABMMK010000119.1 GCA_013205605.1 Cytophagales bacterium
GTCCTCGTCACTAATCGGCCGATCGGCGTATGATCAAAAAAGGCTAATTTGAGGTTTACAATTTTAGTATATAACTGAACACGAATATCTTTTATGACGGTTTGCCCCAAATAACCCGCCAAATAACTCGTAGAAAATTGCAAGCCGGTATGCAAAAACAAAACAGCAAGCATGTAAAAAAACATTCGAATAAGATTTGAAATTTGATCTGCAGAAACATAATGGTCTAAGGTATAGCGAATCAATAAGGGAACGACTGGAGAAACTGCAGCCATGCAAAGAATTAAAAAAACCAATAACCAAAAGGTCAATTGATATGGCTTCAAAAAACCATAAATGCGGCGGATAATGCGAAGGTCAACGATCTTACCTTGAGTAGAATCTTTCAAGACTTAGCATTGGGTTGAGATAAGTCTTCAGAAAATGTAGGCAATGAGGTTTGGCAAGATCCACAACCTTTCGCGCAGCCCGCATTTGATTGAGCAAAAAATGCATTATAGACCATCCTGCATACATAAAAGACAGCCGCGGCAAAAACAATAAAAATCAAAATTCCTTCCATCAATAGTCTAAAAACCATTTGCGTTGCAAAGTTGATAAAAATTCGTCAAATATAGGTCCTGCTCCGATAATTTCTCCACTAAAAATTACTTCGTCGCCTCCACTGAAATTAGTCACGCGTCCACCGGCCTCCTCAATAATTATTTTACCTGCTGCCACATCCCATGGCTTTAAATTAGCTTCAAAAAATCCTTCAAAACGACCGCATGCCGTGTAGGCTAAATCGATCGAAGCCGCTCCCATCCTTCGAAGACCATGCGATTTTTGCATTAATTCCTTCAATAAATCCAGGTAACGATCCTGATAAGAAAAATCATAATAAGGAAATCCGGTCGCTAATAAACTTGTGGCCAACGATTCAGCTGGCGAAACTTGAATCAATTTATCGTTCAAAAACGCCCCATTCCCTTTGGATGCATAAAACATCTCATCCTGATTAGGTTCATAAATCATACCTAAAATGGGCTGTTTGTCATGAATCAATCCAACCGAAACTGCATAAATGGGTAATCCGTGTAAGAAATTCGTCGTTCCGTCTAAAGGATCAATGACCCAATAATATCCATTGCCAACCTTCTCGTAATTCGAATCACTTTCTTCCGCAATGAATTGTGCTTCTGGAAAAATGGCCGACAAACCCTCTTTTAATTTCGATTCGGCTTGTTGGTCTACAAATGATACCAAGTCATTCGTCCCCTTATAAATAATATCTCCTGATTTTACTTGGCTAATTACCGACTGAATCCATTGGCCCGTTTCTCTAACGCAAGGCAAGGCCTTGGCTAATAAAGACTTTGAATCCATCATAAAAACTATTTAGGAGCGTTTAATTTAGCTAATTTTGGACTTAATGCTTGAAGCCAATCGGCCACAATTTGTTGGGTTTCCTTTAAATAAACATCTTTGGCATGCTTATCGGCCGCCGACTTTGCTTTCTTATCCGCATCGGTTTCTGAGGCCGCAGGTCCAGCACCGCCAGCTAATGCATCTTCTACCGCTTGTGTCTCATCCGGTTTTTTCTTCTGATCATCCAATTCCTTTTTACGCTTGGTTAAATTCAAAGAAATGGAATTAGTTTCTTTTATTTTTTTCCAACGGTTGAAATCTTCTTTTAATTTCACCAAATCAGGTTTGGTTTTTAATCGAACATTAAAACCCGATTGAACTTTAGATAATACAGCTGGATTAACATGCAAAGTGGGAGTAAAGACCGTTGACGCAATCATATCCCATGGCAATGCGCTCGGCTGAGAACTTTCCCCAAACTCCTCCGCAGAAAAGGCAGACGGCATCGCAAAATCAGGGCTCACGCCTTTATGTTGGGTTGAACTTCCATTAATGCGGTAAAATTTCTCTAGGGTAATTTTCAATTGGCCCACAGGCTCTTTTTCATTCGCCATGTAATTATCTAAATCGACGACCGACTGAACAGTGCCCTTGCCGTAAGATTGCTCACCTACGATAATACCTCGCTTATAATCTTGAATTGCAGCGGCAAAAATTTCAGAAGCTGATGCAGAAAAACGATTGATCATAATCGCCAAAGGTCCATCATAGGATTGCTCAATGTCACGGTCTAATTCTTGGGTTATTTTTCCATCCGATTGCTTTCTTTGAACAACAGGTCCTTTCGTAATAAACAAACCCGTTAAATCGATTGCCTCAATTAACGAACCTCCCCCATTGTTACGAAGATCCACAATCAGCGCATCGATTCCCTCTTGCTTAAATTCGCCTAGGAAACGTTTAACATCCGAAGTGGTCGATTTGAAATCTGCCTCACGCTTTCTAGCTCCCTCAAAATCTCGATAAAACATCGGAATAGTAATCAAACCTAATTTGATTTTTTTGTCGCCTTGATTGAAAACTAAGACCTCTTTCTTCGCTGTTTGCTCTTCCAACTTTATTTTTTCACGAACAATTCGAATCTCGCTCGTTGGCGAACCTGTCACCCCTGAAGCAGGAAGAATTTTCAAACGAACCACAGTGCCTTTGGGCCCACGAATTAATTTGACAGCGTCATCAGTAAACCAACCGATCACATCGACAAAACTACCCTCATCCCCTTGGGCTACCCCCACAATGCGATCTTTGGGATTAATCAATTTACTTCTAAAGGCCGGTCCACCAGGAACTAAATCCTGTATCGTTACATAATCCCCTTCTAATCGAAGTGTCGCCCCAATCCCTTCAAAGCTTTGAGCCATATCTTTATTGAACTCTTGGGCTGCTTTTGGAATCATATAAGAGGTATGAGGGTCAATGCTTTCCGTATAAGCATTCATGAAAATTTGGAATACGTCCTCAGACTTCGTGCGTGCCATGTATTTTTCTGACCTAGCATAGCGATCCTTCATTTCACGAACGGCAGTGGTATCCGCCTTACCGCCAATTTTCCAATCTAGGAATTGACGTTTAATATCTTTACGCCAAAAATCATTCAGCTCTTCTGTAGACTTCGCCCAAACGGCTTTGTCACGATTAGGCTGATAAGTTTCGTCGGCATTAAAATCAAAAGGTTTGTTTAAAACTATCTGAATAAAAGCATAACGCTCCTTAGTACGCGTTTGATACAAATTGTAGATTTGAAAAGCGGATGTAAGATCCCCGGCACTCAGTTGCTCGTCGATCGTAAACCTGAATTTCTCCAAATCTTCAATGTCGGGAGCAATAAAAAATACTTTATTAGGATCAAGCTCCTTAAGGTAAGCATCATAAATTTTAGAAGACAAAGAATCATTCACGGCTATTTTACGGTAATGATAATTGCTCAAAATCCCAAAAACCAATCGCTCTACCTTTTTCTGCGTTTCGGTTGGTTTTAAATCACCTTCTTGATAATAGGCCGTACTACTCGGTAAATCTCCTTGCGATTTGCCATGAAGAAAAAGCACAAAAATGAATGATATCGGGATTAAAAGCGGCAGTATCTTCTTCATAAATTTTGTAATGTTTCAAACTTATTTTTCTATTTCTAACAGTTCCACCTCAAAAACTAAAGCAGAATAAGGTTTAATCGTTTGACCTCCTCCACGAACGCCGTACGCTAATTCTTGAGGAATGTATAATTTCCACTTAGAACCCACTGGCATTAATTGGAGTGCCTCAACCCAACCCGGTATCACACCTGATACTGGGAATGAAACAGGCTCACCTCGTTGGACCGATGAATCAAACACGGTACCATCAATCAAAGTTCCGTGATAATGAGTCTTAACTTTATCCGTGGCTAAAGGTTTTGGACCAGTACCTATTTTAATCACTTTATATTGCAAACCACTCGCTGTGATCATGACAGAATCCTTCTTTTTGTTATCCGCCAAAAACTTTTCGCCAATCTCTTTATTTGGCAAAAACTGCTTAGCCGTTTCAGCTGTTTGACGCTCTTGATTTTTCATCATGAATGTACTCATGATGTTTTGACATTCCGCTTCGGTTAAAACTAATTTTCCACCTTGAGAAGCTGAAGCAAATCCTTTGGCCACCATGTCGACATTCAAGCTAATATTTTGTGATTTGAAATTTCCAGCTACTAAAACACCCACCGCATAGGAAACGGAGTCTAGCGCAGAATTTAATTTCATAACCGATTTTGTGGCATCAGCACTTTTGCTTTTGGTAGCAACCGAATTAATTTTCAGTTTTGAATTTTTATTTGCTGGGACTTTTGTTTGAGCTAATAATGAAAAAGTGGATGAAAACATTGCACAAAGAATGATAAGCTTTAAATAAGAAAATTTCATGTTATATAAATTAGGTAAAATAATTTTCGAAGATAGTAAAAAATGAATCTTTCCCAAGAATTTTAACGCCAATTAACAAGGGAATTTTTCAACATATTAAATCAATCTAAAAAAAGTCTAAATTAAAAGGTCTTTTTTTGGTTTTTTAATGGGAATATTCAAATTTCGTGACTAATTTTGCACCCGAATTTAGTACAATTTATCAAAATCAATAAACCATCATTTCCATATGGCATCAGTAAGACCAGATGAAGTTTCAGCCATCCTTAGGGAGCAGTTATCGCAGGCTAAAACGCAAGCAGAATTAGAAGAAATAGGCACCGTACTCCAAGTGGGTGATGGTGTGGCCCGTATTTATGGCCTTTCGAATGTTCAAGCCGGAGAATTAATTGTTTTCGAAAATGGCTTAAAGGCTTTGGCCTTGAACTTAGAAGAGGACAATGTTGGAGCTGTACTTTTAGGTGATTCTAAATTAGTGAGAGAGGGTGATACCGTGAAGAGGACCAATATGATTGCCTCAGTACAGGTAGGAGATGGAATTTTGGGGCGTGTTGTGAATACCTTGGGAGAGCCAATTGATGGACATGGACCTATAACAGGTACTTTATATGAAATGCCTTTGGAGCGTAAAGCTCCGGGAGTAATTTTTCGCCAGCCGGTTACCGAGCCTTTGCAAACAGGTATTAAAGCGATTGACGCCATGATTCCGGTAGGACGTGGGCAACGTGAGCTTGTCATTGGTGATCGTCAAACAGGAAAAACTGCGGTTTGTATTGACACGATTATTAATCAAAAAGAATTTTTCGATAAAGGTGAGCCAGTTTATTGTATTTATGTGGCCATTGGTCAAAAAGCAAGTACAATTAAACAAGTAGAGCAAACATTACGTAAGGCTGGAGCGATGGACTACACAGTTGTCGTGTCAGCTTCTGCTGCTGATCCTGCCCCAATGCAGTTTTATGCTCCATTTACGGGTGCGGCCATTGGTGAATTTTTTCGTGATACGGGTAGACCCGCTTTGGTGGTTTATGATGATTTATCAAA
>JABMMK010000120.1 GCA_013205605.1 Cytophagales bacterium
ATCATGGGAAACAACCACCACAGAGCCTTCGTAATCATGAATGTATTTCTCAACCCATTCAATGGATGGCAGATCAAGGTGGTTGGTTGGCTCATCTAAAAGCAACAATGCCGGTTTTTGCAATAGTAATTTGGCCAACATAACACGCATTCGCCAACCTCCTGAAAATAAACGCAAAGGTTTATTTAAGTCATCTGTGGTAAAACCGAGTCCTTCTAAAATTTCTTCAGATTTTGACTGAATGGTGTATCCGTCTAATCTTTCAAATTCTTCTTGGAGCTTTGATAATAAATCCACATCCTTGTCCTCATAATTTGTTTCCATTTTATGAAGCACGGCGTCGATCTGTATTTGTAGTTCCAAAGCTCTCTCAAATGCTTGCATCGCGACGTGAAGAATGCTGTCGTCCGTTTGATAGGAGAGGAGATCCTGATTTAGAAATCCAATCGTACACTCGCCTGATTTTGAAATATTTCCACCATCTGGGCTATATTCGCCTGATATTAATCGAAGTAAAGTGGATTTACCCGTACCATTTGCCCCGATTAGGCCAATTTTCGTTTTGGGTTTAATGTGTAAATTGGCACCATCGTATAGCGCCCTACTACCGAAATAGAAACTTAAATTAGATATAGATAACATTTTGCAAAGATAACCGATTATCTTCAATAGCTAAAGTCGGTTCCTTGCATTTTGTCCACCAAGGTGGGTGCAATTTATAATTTTCTCCAAACCTTCATATTTTATCGGATTTTTGTGATATCCCATGGTTTTGGAAAGACTCATGGTCCTATTATTATCTCCCATGGATAATTCTATATCTTCCATCGTCATTTGACTTGGATGCTCATATCCACAGGCATGTGAAATTTCGGCTATTTCTTTGACCAATGACCTATGGTAGTTGTAAAATCGCTCACTTTTTAATTGTGGATTAATCCCTGCTTGCAACCATTTATTTGATGTGGCGACACCTGAAGGACAATGATTCGTATGGCATTTTTGCGCCTGAATACACCCAATGGACATCATGGCTTCTCTAGCAATATTAATGCTGTCTGCCCCCATGGCGAATGCCATCAAGGCTTTTTCTGCGAAGCCCAATTTGCCTGAGGCAATAAAAAATATTTTATCTGTCAAATTATGCCGCTGAAATATTTGATAAATTTTGGCAAATGCAAATGTGAATGGCATGGAAACATGATCAGCGAAAGCATGTGGAGCGGCTCCTGTTCCTCCTTCTCCACCGTCAATGGTAATAAAATCTGGACCTGAATTTGTTTTTACCATATAGGCCGCAAGCTCTTCCCATTGCTCTAATTTGCCGATGGCAGATTTAATGCCTACTGGTAATCCCGTTTCCTCGGCCATACTTTCAATGAATTTAACCATTTCGGGTATGTTTGAAAATACCGTATGAAAGGCTGGAGACATGGCATCTTTTCCTTTGGGTATTAGTCTTATGGCAGCTATTTCATCATTAACTTTGGAACCTGGAAGTATTCCTCCTTTTCCAGGTTTTGCCCCTTGTGATAATTTAAGTTCAATGGCTCTTAAAAATGGATTTTGTTCTACCTTCTCTTTTAATTTTTCCATGGAAAAATTACCATCTACATTTCGAACGCCAAAATAAGCAGTGCCAATATTTAAAATGACATCAGCTCCATTTTGATGGTACGGAGACAATGAACCTTCCCCCGTATTGTGAAAGCAGCCAGCTAAATCGGCGCCTTTATTCAATGATTCAATCGCTTTGGCAGATAATGACCCAAAACTCATTCCAGATATATTAATGATTGAATAAGGACGATATGGCCTTCTTCTTTGATGATATTTTCCCATGATTTTGGCCGCAGGCATTATGCCGGAATTTTTATTAAATGGGTGATTTGTTGGGGGATTGTACCCAATCATGGCATTCTTAATAAATATATATCCGGGTGTATTAAAATCTTGATCACTTCCAAAGCCTTGTAGATTATTGTCTTTTTTTGACGATGCATAAATCCAAGACCTTTCTTGTCGATTAAATGGTAATTCTTCCCGATTATTAGCCACAATGTACTGCCTAATTTCAGGCCCTATTTTTTCCAACCAATACCTTAGGTGTCCTACGATCGGGAAATTATGCGTGATGGAGTGTTTTTTTTGAAAAAATACATCCCTTATAGCGACGAGAACTAGGATTGAAACAATCCAAAACCAAATAGATGATAGCATGTTGAATTGAATTTATATTCAAAGATGTCAAATTATTTCCCAATTCTTATTTTTATCTTTGCATTTTGACAATAAATATGGTAGCTAATTATACCCTTTTAAAGCATTATGTAATTTCGGTTTTTGAATCGATTGGATGTAGCGAACAAGATGCTATATTAGCTGCTAATGTGTTGGTTTCAGCTGATGCACGGGGTATAGATTCTCACGGAGTGGCGAGATTAGCCGGATATATTCGTTTATTTGACCATGGCCGATTAAACCCAAAACCCAATATTAAAATTTTATATGAAAGTCCGTCCACGGCTTTAGTCGATGGGGATCGTGGACTTGGTTTAGTCGTTGCACCGAAAGCGATGGAAATTGCCTGCGGCAAAGCGAATGTAGCTGGAACGGGTTGGGTGGCCGTTCAGAATTCGAATCATTTTGGAATTGCGGGATATCATGCGATGATGGCCGCTAGCCAAGATATGATCGGTTGGGCCATGACACATGCCACACCATTAGTAACCCCTACATTTTCCAGAGAACGATTGTTGGGTACAAACCCCATCGCTGTATCTATACCTGCGTTGCA
>JABMMK010000121.1 GCA_013205605.1 Cytophagales bacterium
TATACATCCTTTTGAAGATGGGAATGGAAGAATTCATCGTTACTTAATACATCACTTATTAGCAAAAAAGAAGTTCGTGGATCAAGGAATAATATTTCCTGTTTCAGCTTCAATTCTAGATCATATAACTGACTATCGATTCGTATTAGAATCATATTCTAAGCCTTTATTGGAATTTATTGAATGGAAAGAAACTTCTAAACATAATGTAACGGCAGTCAATGATACGAAAGATTTTTATCGTTTTTTTGACGCAACTAAACAGGCTGAATTTCTGTTTGATTGTGTAGAAGATACCGTTGAAAACATAATACCTAATGAGATAAAATATCTTTCAAATTATGATGCTTTTAAAAGATATTTGGAGGAAGAATTTGAGATGCCAGATAAACTAATCGCATGGCTAGTTCGATTTTTAGAACAAAACAATGGCCTAATTTCAAAAAGAGCACAAGAAAATGAATTTAACATGTTAGAATCTAAAGAAATTGAGGTTATTGAAGCAGAGTTTAAATCTATTTTCATGTAAAATATTGAGATGTCAATTGCGCAGTTTAGTGTGCAATAATCATTAACTAATTGAAAACCAAAAGCAGGTTGTATCATTTGTGTATGTCGGTATGTCAGGTTGCTACAAGCAATGCCTGAAAAAATTGGGGTAATAGGCTCCGGAATATCCACTTACAACGAAGACCGATCATGTTTTGTGATTTATATTTTTTTAACTATCACCTTCCTGTAAGATGATGCAGGACATATTTTAATATTAAAAGCTATCAAAAAGGGCATTAAAAAGCACTAATGCGAAAATAAAACAGAATAAAATATAAAATGTATAAAATAGTGCGTTAAATAGCACATATAATTGCATTTAATCATAAAATTTGTATATTTGCATAAAATAGAGCAATATGACGCACCTTTCTATACTGATTCAACAAATTAAAGTGCGAAGAGAAATCCTGAAGATAACGCAACAAGAATTGGCGGATCTTTCGGGTGTTGGACTTCGGACGCTGAAGCAATTTGAAGCAGGTAAAGCAAATCCTACGTTCAATACTTTGCAAAAAATGGCTGATATTCTTGGATTGGAACTGGTTTTACAAGTAAAAAAACTTAATAGTTAATGAGATCAGGGCAAGTATTTTTTAAAAATGAATTAGCAGGAATGCTGAGTCAGCTAGATAACGGAAGTTTTATTTTTCGATATGATGAGCGCTGGTTTAATGACACAAATAAGCCAGCGATCAGTTTGACTTTGCTAAAAAACCAGATGGAATTTCAATCATCTACACTTTTTCCATTTTTTTTCAATTTGATTCCGGAGGGGGTGAACAAACGACTTATATGTAGTAAAAAACGAATAGATCTTGATGATTATTTCGGCATTTTACTAGAGGTGGCTGGTGGTGATACAATAGGTGCAGTTAAAATTATTAAAATGAAATGAAATGTTTAATAGGGTAATTAATAGATGTCCGGGAACATTAGCTTCAGGCTTTAAAGGCTATAGTAGAACATGTATCAAGCGTGTCTTTAATGGGAGTAAGGTAAATCATGTGCTACCGTATACTTCTTTGCAGTCTAATCATAATAGTGAAGATTCTTTTGAAGAGAATGCAACTCGTATGTCTATTTCAGGCGTACAGGAAAAGTTTTCATTCATTCAATTGAAAAATAAGATCCGTTTGACTAAAGAAGGGGAGCAAGGTACACATATATTAAAACCTATTCCAAGTGTATCAAAGAACGCAGATCAAATGCCTGCGAATGAGCACTTGACTATGCAAATTGCCCAACAAGTATTTGGAATTGAAACAGCAGCGAATGCATTAATCTTTTTTGGAAATAGCGACCCAGCCTACATCACTAAGCGATTTGACGTGTTACCAGGTGGTCTTAAATTGGCCCAAGAAGATTTTGCATCTCTTGCCGGAAAGAGCCCTCAAACTCATGGGACAGATTATAAATACTTAGGTAGTTATTGGGATTTATTTGAACTCATGCGTGAAAATTTACCAAGCTATAAAGTCGAATCGCTCAAATTATTCAAATTATTGATATTCAATTATTTGTTCTCAAATGGAGATGCTCATTTGAAGAA
>JABMMK010000122.1 GCA_013205605.1 Cytophagales bacterium
AGAATTACTAATTTATATGGCCTATTAGGTTATAATTCCATCTCATATTTACCAGGTGTTATTTTAACAACTTTTATATTTATAGTGTTGACAAATGCAGTTAATTTAATTGATGGAATAGATGGGTTGGCTGGATCCTTTGGTTTTATATCATCTATTTGCTTTGCCATTCTTTTTTATAAGCTTAACTTATATGCATATGTCATTTTATCGGTATCACTTAGTGGTTCTTTACTTGGATTTTTAAGATATAATTTCTCGGTTAAAAATAAAATCTTTATGGGTGATACAGGTTCCTTAATTTTAGGCTTTCTTGTTTCTTTTTTCTCCATAAAATATATTACGATTAATAGTTCATATGCCTATGATTCTAGATTAGAAAATGATGCGCCTTTGATCGTAATGGTTATCTTGATTTTGCCATTGTTTGATACATTAAGAATGTTTTCAATTCGATCATTTTCAGGCAAATCACCGTTTAAAGGTGATAGAAATCATTTCCATCATATTTTGTTAGATAGAGGGTTAAGCCATTGGAACGCGACTATTTTTCTTTTAATTTTTAATTTATTGGCCATTTACCTATATAGTGAATTTTCAAATCAATTTTCTAACAATATTAATTTTTTACTGTATTTTTCATTGTTTGTTTTATACTGTTTACTTGCTTATTTTTTATCTAGAAATATTTCAAAAGTAAATGGGGTTAACTCTCAGTATACTAATATTAATAAGTTGAAGCGATTGGAATTAGCAGAGGAGAAAAAAGCCAACTTAAATAATTTAAATAATTAACCTTTACAGGTTAATTTGAAAATACTAACCTTTTATTTATGAATGAGCTTATAACCTTAAGAAATAATATTGATGAAATTGATGATTCTATATTAGAATTATTAAAAAAACGGATGGAAATCGTTGATTTAGTTGGCCAATTAAAACGTCAAAACAATACGGTTATATACCATCCGGACCGTGAAAAAGAAATCATTGAGCGATTAGGTGGTAAGGATCTTGGTAAATTAACAAAATCTGCTGTTGAAGCGATTTATTTAGAAATTTTTGGAGTTTCTCGTAATCTTGAATTACCAGAATTGATTTCATTTTTAGGACCTGAGGGTAGTTTTACTCATCAAGCTGCTGAAAATCGGTTTGGAGCTGTCGCAGAATACATTTCACTCCCAAATATTAAATCTGTTTTTGAATCCATTGAAACCGGTAGAGCTAAATATGGGGTTGTGCCTATTGAAAATAATCAAGAGGGTATGGTGAAAGAAACCATGGATTTATTGAATGAAAAGAATCTTTTTATCATAGCAGAAATAATCATTCCTGTTAATTTTTGCATTGCTACGAAAGTCAATCATTTTCATGATATTACTAAAATTTATTCTAAAGACATTGCGTTCAATCAATGTAAAGGCTTTTTAAATGATTATTTTGGCAGTAAACAAGTTGATTTTTTCAGTCAATTAGAATCTACTTCACAAGCGGCTAAATTAGCCAGTGAAGAAGTTGGAACAGCAGCATTATGTTCTCATATAGCGGCTAAAATTTATAATGTGCCTATTCTTTTTGATAATATCCAAGATAATGAATCTAATCAAACTCGTTTTTATATTCTATCAAAAGTGGACAACTTGAAATTATCAACGAAAGATAAAACGACATTGGCTGTTAAGTTAAAAAATGATGATAAACCGGGCGCTTTATTAAGCCTTTTGCAAGATTTTGAATCTCATGGTGTCAATCTGTTGAAGATTGAATCAAGGCCATTTAAAGACACTAAAGATTTCAAGTTTTGGTTTTTTATTGATATTGAAGGCAATATTCTTGAGGAATCTATTAAAAAGGTTGTTTTAAAGCGAGGGGACGAAATTAAATTTTTAGGCAGTTATATGCAAACTATTTAGTTTTCTTACAGTGTATACATCTTTAGTTATTTGATTAACTAAATCTTTGATATGATTGAATTTGATTTCATTTCTAATTCTATCAATGAATATAATGGATATATTTTGACCGTATATGGATTGATTAAAATCTAAAATATGTGTTTCAATGGAGATGCAATTTGATTCCTGAACACTAGGTTTAATGCCTATATTAGTAATACTGACATATTCTTTGTCTTTAATTTTTGTTACGGTATAATACACTCCGTTTTTGGGTAATATTTTCTCAGTATTGTCATAAGCTATATTTGCCGTCGGAAAACCTAATTTTCTTCCTAA
>JABMMK010000001.1 GCA_013205605.1 Cytophagales bacterium
AGAAAAATGTGGTATTGAATAAAAGTGGATACATCTGGGACTTATGCAATCGATATGGCGTCACTTTTAGAACCTATGGTGAGTTTGTGACAAATGGCAAAGCAACTATTCCTGTGTTGGACAAACATTTTCATCCTACTTTCCCAAGTTATAGTTTGGCGATCATGGACACAACTCGTCTACGGATTTGGAAGACGGAATTTGAGACGATGGTGAAGGAAAATAGAGTTCCTCAGTTCAATACGTTGAGATTAGGAAATGACCATACGGAAGGTTTACGTTTAGGCCGTCCTACGCCATATGCGCACGTAGCCGACAATGATTTGGCGGTGGGCCAATTGATCGAGACGCTATCTAAAAGCCCAATTTGGAACGAAACGGCTGTATTTATTTTAGAAGATGATGCTCAAAATGGAGCTGATCACGTGGATGCACACCGCAGTCCTGCCTATGTAGCGGGAGGATTTGTGAAACGAAATTATGTGGATCACACGGCCTATTCGACAAGTTCGATGTTGCGTACGATGGAATTAATTTTAGGCCTAAGTCCTATGTCACAATATGATGCGGCAGCGATGCCGATGTGGAGATGTTTTGATTCAGTGGCTAAGCCAAGTGATTTTAAGGCGATCAGTCCCAATGTGGATTTGCGTACTAAAAACGTAGCTAGAAATGAATGGCAACGGAAATCTGAATTGTTTAATTTTGAGAAAGAGGATACCAATAATGATGTGGCCTTTAATTTGGTCCTTTGGCATGGTTTGAAAGGGGATAAAGTTCCTTTCCCAGGTCCTACTCGGGCTGCCTTTGTGTACCCCATCATAAAAAAAGATCTAGATGATTAGAAAATCCTGGGCATTTGTTTTTTTATGCCTTTGGAGTTTGAATGCTCAGGCATTGGACAACCCAAAGAAGCCGAATATCATTTTCATTTTAGCGGATGATTTAGGTTATATGGATTTGGGTTGTTATGGTAATCCATATAATGAAACGCCTCATTTAAATAAGCTGGCCAGCGGTGGGGTTAGATTCACTCAGGCTTATGCGGCGAGTACAGTTTGTTCCCCATCGCGTGCGGCAATCATGACGGGTTTACATCCAGCCAGGTTAAAACTGACTAACTTTTTAATTGGAAATCGGACAGAAGCGGATTCTCCATTATTGCCAGCTCAGTGGAAAACCTATTTGGGATCTAAAGAAATCACGCTGGCCCAGCGATTAAAGTCCATGGGTTATCAGACGGGGATGATCGGAAAATGGCATTTGGGTTCTGGCGATAGCCTGGCACCTTGGAACCGAGGTTTTGATTACGCGAGGATGATTGGTAAAAATGGGCTTGACTATTTTAATTATGGAATCTTTGAAAACAGCTTACAAAAGGTTTTTGAAGATGACGGTAAAACCTATATGACGGATAAGTTGAGTGATTATGCGGTCGAGTTTATCGGCCAGCAAAATGAAGCAAAACCGTTTTTTATGTACATGTGCTATTCAGCACCCCATGTTTTCATCGTGCCCAAGGCCACTAAATTGAACAAGTATTTCATGAAGTATGAAAAATTCAAAGGCAAATACAATCCCTATTATGCGACGATGGTGGAGAGTATGGACGATGGGGTGGGGCGAATCATGGAGTCTTTAAAGAAGCAAGGGCTTTTGAATAATACCTTAGTCATTTTTGCTTCGGATAATGGGGGAGTGGGTCTGCCTGAATTAGGCCCTATTCCGACCCAAAATGACAGTTTAAGAAAATGGAAGGGGCATGTGTATGAGGGAGGGATTCGAATTCCAACCATCATGTTTTGGGAGGGCAAGATTATACCCAAACAAGTGAATGATAATTATTTCATGAATACGGATTATACGGCTACTATTTTGGATTTATTAGGCCAAAAATCACCTGATTTAACGGATGGTGTGAGTGTGTGGCCTATGATCAATAAGCCTAATGTAAAAGATCAGTCTAGGCCATTATTTTGGCATTATCCTCATTTCTCAAACCAATTAGGTAGACCGGCTGGAGCGGTTAGATTAGGGGATTGGAAGCTCGTTGACAATTTTGAATCTTCGCAGATAGAGCTATATAATCTACAAGATGATGTGGGTGAGCGCCATGATGTGGCCAAAGATTTTCCGGTTAAAAGAGATCAACTACATCGATTATTAATGGATTGGCGACAAAAGGTTCAGGCCAATATGCCCATCAAGAAATAGGGTGTTTTATGGTTTAAAAGGACTGCGTCTTTTCCACGTAGTTACAGGTTCTAGGTAGTTGAAAATTTGGCCCAAGAATTGATTGATTAAGGGCTGACTATGTCGCATGAATCCAAACATAGGCGTATCTATGGCGCCCACGGAACTCTTTATTTCAAGCGCTGTTCGGCCAAAAATAATGTTTTCAAATTTTAA
>JABMMK010000002.1 GCA_013205605.1 Cytophagales bacterium
AATCAGTCTGATATGGCTTGTTCCTTAGATAATCCGGAGGAATGTGATGCTTGTGGTTCATAAGAAAAAATGAGAAATACATATTTAAATCACTTGATTGAGAAGTCAAGTGATTTTTATGTTTTAAAAATCTAAATCATCATGGTAAATAAGGGAAGACTTTTTTTGTTTTTTTTAGGTTTAATGTTAGTTGGAGCATTCTTACGAATTTATCGGATAAACTCATTTGGACTTTATGGAGATGAGAAACAAAGCATACTAATCGCAGTAGCAAATACAAATTATGGTGGAATGAGTGACTTATTGCTTCCCCCAGCAACTTTCACTCCTTCTGATTTTTGGAAAAGTCGAGGTATAAAATCTTGGATAGATGCTGATATACGTGGAGACATAAGTGGGAATAGTTTGGTTCATGACATGTCTCTTAAATTATTTTCATTTCTTTTTGGAAAAAGCGATGGCGCGCTAAGATCTGTTTCAGTCTTGTTTAGCTTAATGACATTATGGTTATTATTTTACTGGGCTAGAAAGCTAAGACCTCATCAGGAAGCTTGGCCTTTAGCAATACTTTTATTAGCGGTTTTAGAACCATTTTTCGTTATCTATAGCCAACAAGCCAGGAATTATACAACAAGTATATTTTTTACCACGGCAAGTAATTATTTCTTTTGGAATTTGATTATTAAAGGAGACAAATCTGATTTTAAATCAAAGGATTTGTTTGGTTGGATATTAACTAGTTTGTTTGCCTTATTTAGTACCTATTTAACAGCATTAGTGTTAGTGGGTCAATTTGTATACCTGATTTTTTTATCGAAAACAGGATGGTACAATTGGAAAAAGTTGGCTATCGGATCATTAGGTTTTTTGGCGCCTTTATTTGCTTGGATGTATTGGGGGCCTGGACAATATGCGTATGAATTTCAAAAAGATTCAGGTAGCCAATATTTAAATTATTTAAAATCACACGGGCCAATTTTAGGTTGGATTGAAGAATCAAATGCAACTAATTTAATAAGGAAGAGTATATACATATTGTCTGATAGTTTTTTTTTAACAAACGATTTGTATAATCGACATGGATACAAAATAGGTTTTATACTTCTTGTTTCTTTTTTTGTTTTAATTCTGACCTTCATATCTAAAATAAAGGAAAAAAGTGAAAAGAATTTTTATTTTTTTGGATTAATTCAAATAATTTTGCCCATTATTTTTCTTGTTTTAGCCGCAATAAATGCCGGGACCACCACAGGGTTTTTCCTTCGATATGCAAGTTTTAGCATTCCTTTTGGAATATTTATTTCAGTGGGAGTTGTTGATTATTTAATGAAGCAAAATGTCTGGATTAAGAGTTTGAGTATACTCTTTGTTATTATACAAGCTTATTTTCTGATTTTTCAAATAAAGCCATTATATACTGATTCAAGGCAAAAATATACGTTTTCTAGTAACAGATCAATAAATCCTTATCCTATAATTGCTAATAAAATTATTAAAAGTTATGAGCCAGGTGACACGGTTTTGTATCCATCTAAATTAAATAATTTCTTGAATGCTAAAAATTTAAAAAATAGGTTAGCAGATGTTTCAGATGCCCAATTGGTCAACCTATATTTAGATGGCACTTTTAATTTTATTCAAAAAATAGATACTGCCTATAAAGATTCTGTCATCTTAAAAAAGGCAAATGGTCAAAAGTTGCTTATTTTCGATTTCGAAAAAGGAAAATACCGTTATTAAATTGATTGAAAACTATGGCTAGAATAGCGCTGTTTATTTATTCACTCATTGGGGCATTAAATATCTTATCGGCAGTCATCGAGCAACCTCTGCTTCGTACATTAACTAAGCCTTTATTGATGCCGATGCTCATGCTGTATGTTTTTTCACAAACACATATTTTAATTCGAAATAAGTTAATTTTTATTCTTGTTTTTGCCTGGCTCGGCGATGTATTTTTATTATTTCAAGGAAATTCACCGCTGTATTTTCAGTTAGGATTAGCCTCATTCTTAATCATGCAAATAGGTTATATTCGTCTTTTTTCATCACAAAGTTCTGAAGGCAATTTTAATTTGCGCCAATGGTTCTCATGGCCTATCATTCCTATATTAATTTACGTTGTTGGTTTTTTAGCTTTTTTATTTCCTCGTATCCCAGCCGCATTATATATTCCTGTAGGATTGTATGCAGTTGCGCTCGGCTCAATGCTTTATGCCGCCTACTTAAGAAAAATGGATTCATCCTACTATTTTATATTGGTAGGCGCTATCTTTTTTATCATTTCTGATAGCTTATTAGCTTTAGCCAAGTTTTATTATTCTTTTTCCGGGAATTCAATCATGATCATGGGAACTTATATCCCTGCCCAATTGCTACTAATCTTAGGTTTATGTAAATTGCAGCTTAAGAATTAATTAAATAGTATGCCGGTTTCTACATTGACTCCCACAATCTTATCGGAATTAGCTGAAAAATTACAAGGATCCCTGTTCACGGATACAGTAATGCGGACTTTGTATGCAACGGATGCGTCTGCCTATCGTGAAATGCCTTTGGGTGTGGCTATTCCCGAGACGATTGAAGACATTCAAACGTTAATCTCCTTTGCAGATAAGCATCAAATTCCAATAATTCCAAGGACGGCAGGGACTTCATTAGCGGGCCAGGTGGTTGGTTCTGGCCTTATAGTGGATGTATCTAAGTATTTCAGCCGTATCATAGAAGTAAATAAAGAGGAATCTTATGTTTGGGTAGAATCAGGTGTCGTTCGTGATGTCTTAAATTTCGAATTGAAAAAACAGGGTTTATTTTTTGGGCCTGAAACTTCTACCGCTAATCGTGCCATGATGGGTGGAATGCTGGGAAATAATTCCTGCGGATCTAATTCCATCGTTTATGGTTCTACTCGTGACCATGTTTTAGCTGTTGAAGGATATTTATCGGATGGTACTTTTGTGACATTTGAAGCGGAAGATCCATTTAAAACCCTTTCTAATTTGCCTGAGGGTAGTCGTTTGTATAAAATTTATTCGGAAACGTTACGTGTTTTATCAGACCCAATCATTCAAAATAATATCATTTCTGAGTTTCCTAAGCCTAGCATTAATCGACGAAATACAGGTTACGCACTCGACACGTTAGTTAATTCCAGTTCATTTATTGCTGGAAAGCCGAGCTTCAATTTTTGTAATCTTCTCGCAGGCTCCGAGGGAACACTTTGTTTTGTTACTCGCATTAAATTGCACGTTGATCCCTTGCCACCCGCGCATTTGGGTTTAGTTTGTGCACATTTTAATACAATAGATGAAGCGTTAAGAGCTAATTTAATTGCCTTGCCTTTTAATCCATCTGCGTCTGAATTAATGGATCATTACATTTTAGAATGTACCAAAGCCAATCCTGAACAAAATCAAAATCGTTTCTTTGTTCAAGGGGATCCAGGAGCTATATTGGTCGTTGAACTACGTGGAGATGATGCAAATGAGGTTGCTGATCAAGCCCAGAAACTGGAGAAGGCGATGCGGGCTGCAGGTTTTGGC
>JABMMK010000123.1 GCA_013205605.1 Cytophagales bacterium
GCAATTACCTATCGAAATTTAGATAGAGAAAATTGGGCAGGATGATGTATTTTTGAAAAAAAATTGGTCTATGCTAAAGAAAATTTTCATTCTATTTCTATTCATTCATCACATTGCTTTGGGGCAAAGCAAAACAGATAATCCTTCATTTAGGACTTTAGAGAGTTTTGAGCAAATATTTGCCAAAGCTATCAAAGAAAAAAAGCCGGTATTTTTCGAAGCATATTTACCTACGTGTTCCCATTGCTTGGCCTATGATAAAACATTACGCAATCCCAAAATCAAGTCATATTTGTCCACTAATTTTTTAGCTTATCAATTGGATTTAAGCAAAAGAGAAAATGGCTTATTTCTTAGAAAGAATAAAGTATTTGTTCCATCAACTCCTTCATTTATTGTTTTTTCACCGGAAGGCAAAGTGATTAATGTTGAGCCTGTAGGAGACGAAACTAATTCCATTGATGGAATTCAGTTGATTTTAAACAAGGCGAAAGACATGAATAAAAATATGGTCGCTAACCTCAAGAAATTTGATGCTGGAGATCAGGATTTTGAAAATATGTTGTCAGTAGCGCTATTTGCTCGATATACGATGGATACCGTAAAAAATATGGAAGTCGTTAATACGCTTGCAAATTCAATAAAGCCAGATCAGTATTTTGATAAAATGTCATTTCTATTAATGCAGCGAGTGATGTTAGATACGGACAATAAACTATTCCAGTTTTTCATTCAAAATCTTCCGACCTACAAGCAAAAATTTGATTCATTAGATGTAAAACAAACCGCTGAAAATATTCTGATGTCCAGTTTGTATTGTAGTCGGGCTAGGAAATATTCCACAGGGAAAATTGATCAAATAAAAAATGGACTCCGGTTACTAGGTGTACCTGAAAATCAAATTGCCACACGCTGTATTGTTTTGGAGGTGTTAATCGATCTAGGCCAACAAAATATACAGGGTGCAACAGGAAAAATCAAAACCTATTATCAAGGAAAACCTATTCCAGAAAAGGAAATGGATTTTTGGTGCACGCAATTAAAGAGAAATCAAAAAGCAGAAATGCCTTGCCCTTTAACGCCATAAGATAAATTATATCCATCAAATCGCTTTTACCTTTGGTATTTTACTGAAAAAAAACTAATTTTCTAAATGGTTTTCAATCCGGTTCTATCCACCAACCTATGAACAGAATTTTTACTTTATTTCTCTCCCTTTCAGTTTTATTAATTTCCACGAGTTCGACACCTTTAGGAGGAGAAGAAAGTCTTGATGATGTTTTTAAACGCATTAAAGAGGAAGTTGAAAATAACTCAAAAGCCTATACTTCATTAGGTGATGCATGCGCTAAAATAGGCCATCGATTAACGGGTAGCCCTCAAGGAAAAAAAGCAGAAGAGTATGTCTACAAAATGTTTAAAGATTATGGATTTCGAGATGTAAAATATCAAGGATTTCAAGTGGAAGCTTGGGCTCGAGATACCGTGACTTTATCAGTCGCTCCTCCAAAATCAGACGATTTCAGAGAGATCCAAGTAGTTTCGCTTGCCATGACACCTGTGGAAGCGAACATTCAAGGTGCGATCGTGGATGTGGGAAATGGCTTGGATGCCGACTTTGAATCTAAAAAGGAATGGGTAAAAGGCAAAGTCGTTTTAGCCAATATCGGTTTGTTAGATGCCGCGCCGGGAACCAAAAATTTACATCGATCTGAGAAAACAGCGCTTGCCATACAATATGGTGCCATTGGCGTTATCTTTTCAAACAGCGTTAAAGGCCAAGTCCTATTAACTGGCACGGCGTCTGTCACTGGGAATTTAATTTCCATTCCTGCGGTTTGTGTTTCTTACGAAAGTGGGATTGAAATCAGAAAATGGTTGAAAGAGCAACCCGGATTATTGGGATTAATTGAGATGCATAATGTGAGCCAACCCATTAAAGCGAGAAATGTAATAGCTACTTTAAAGGGAGAGAATCGAAAATACAAACATGAAAAAATTATCATTGGCGGCCATCTAGATTCATGGGATTTAGCTACAGGCGCCATAGATAATGGAATTGGTTCCTTTTCAGTCATTGATATCGCCCGAACATTCAAAGCGTTGGGTTTAAAAAGTAAGCGCACGATTGAATTTGTCGCCTTTATGGGTGAAGAAGGTGGATTGTTAGGTTCAAAAGCCTATGTAGAACGAGCAAAAAAAACGGGTGACATAGATCAAATCGTCTATATGATTAATTTAGACATGACCAATAATGTGCACGGATTTAATGGAGGAGGAAGAAAAGAGCTCATGCCGCTTTTGAAAGAAATTGGCGACAAGATTAAATCCATCGACGAAAAATTCGCGAATGAACTTGAGAATTCCGCCGGTTTGCATTCAGATCATCAATCCTTTTTACTCGAAGGAATTCCAGCTAGTGCGCCCATGGGAAAATTGTCAAAAAGCGTTTTGGACTGCTATCATGCAAATTGTGACGTGTTTGAATTAGTCAATAAGAAAGAATTGGAAAACACCGTAAAATATACAGCAATGCTACTTTACGGAATGGCAAACACGGCTAATTTCCCTGCAAAACGACTTGATTTCTATTCGACCCGTGATTTTTTCATCAAGGAAAATCTCAGAAGGGAATTGGAATTAGGTAATGAATGGCGTTGGGGCAATGATTAGTGAGTAATTTTTAAATACATATGACAAGCTTTTTTAAAATATGAATAACTTGAATCCTTCTTTCTTTGATCATGATATGGAAATAGTCCCTGAATCTTCGTTTAAGTCAATCATTAAGGTTATTGGTATAGGTGGCGGTGGCTCTAATGCCGTTCGTCACATGGATAAGTTGCACATTAAAGGTGCTGATTTAATTATCTGCAATACTGATTCGCAAGCCTTAGCTTCTAATTCTGTCAAAACAAAAATAAAACTTGGGAACCAAGGATTAGGGGCGGGAACAGATCCTGAGGTAGGCCGACTAGCCGCCATCGAAAGTAAAGAAGAGCTAAGTAAAATATTGACGGATGAAACTGAAATGGTTTTCATTACCGCAGGAATGGGCGGAGGTACAGGAACAGGTGCGGCACCGGTTATAGCCCAATTAGCACGTGAAAAAGGGCTTTTGACCGTCGGCATTGTAACAGCTCCTTACAAGTGGGAGGGAAAAGAAAAAATAAATTATGCCTTAAAGGGCATTGAAGAACTTAAAACTTATTGTGACACCGTATTGGTGGTCATGAATGATAAATTGGCTGAAATCCACAAAGATTTAGCCTTAAAAGATGCATTCTCAAAAGCAGATGACGTCCTTGCCAAGGCCGTAAAAAGTGTGGTCGACGTGATCGCGAAACCAGGTGATGTCAATACCGACTTCATGGATGTCAAGAAAGTGTTGAAAAATGCAGGACAAGCCATGATGAGTTCAGCCTTGGGCCAAGGAGAAGATAGGGCTTTAATGGCTATTTCAGACGCATTAGAATCTCCACTTCTTAATTCACAAGAAATCAAAGGAGCAAAAAGAATTTTAGTGACAGTCTCTACCAGTAGCAAGAGAGACTTAGTGATGAGCGAACAAGATATCATCGTTGAGTATTTACAAGCAAGGATTAGCGAGCAGGCTGACATGATCAAATTTGGTATATCGACGGACGAAGATTTACAAGATGATCTTTACTTAACCGTCATTGCCGCAGGTTTTGAGCATGAAAATGATGATCTAGATAAATTTCACCGAGGAAGTACCGATGGATATAAGCAAGGCACTCCGGCATCCATTTTGCAAGCAGGAGACAAATTTGACTTTGACGACTATGGCTCTGGAGGCCAGGCCGCTGACTTGGAAAATGAAGTCGTTCGATTTGCTAAATTAGTTGACCTATACAAAAATGGTGGACCCTCAGAAAAAGATTTTGCCATTCCCGCATACCAAAGAAATAAGGTGCCTTTATATGATTTGAGGACAGTTCCTCAAGATCGTTGGATTGAATTAGCGCTTTATGAAGCGTAAAATTCGCCAACCTTATGAACGGTTTCACGGATTAATTCTTCGCTAGCATACATAATTTCAAATTCGGAAATACCTGGAATTCCACCCATGGAAATATTAGGTCGCCTATATTCCATTTGGGAGTCTTTCATGGCCCTGGCGCTTAAATGAATGGCGTCTACGCCAATTCGTAAAAATTCCTGGCAATTATCGGGATGAACTCCACTGCCTGCCATAATCTCAATACGGGCATTTGACGCATCAACCATCTGGGCAATATTTACTATCCCGTCCAGAGCCTTATCTCGCTGGCCCGAAGTTAATATCCTA
>JABMMK010000124.1 GCA_013205605.1 Cytophagales bacterium
CCAATAAATCCAAAAGAATGATTTTGGGTTTAATGTCGGGTACTTCCTTAGACGGTTTGGATATTGCTTTATGTGAATTTGAGGGTTCGGGATTAAGCACAAAATTTCAATTAAAACAGTTTGTTTCACTGCCTTATACTTCTGAATTTAAGGATAGCATACAAGCTGTATTTGCGAAAGAACAGATACATTTTCCTAGTCTCAGTACGCTCAACGCCGAAATAGGGATTAAGCATGCCGAACTCATTTTAAGCGCGCTACAATCTTGGGGAATAAAACCAGGAGAAATCGATCTGATCGCTTCGCATGGACAGACCGTGATGCACCGCCCGATGCGCCATGGAAAGCAGCCTAATTCCACCTTGCAAATTGGCGATGGAGATCATATCGCTTTAAAAACGGGCATTATTACCCTTTCAGATTTTAGGCAAAAGCATGTTGCCGCTGGAGGAGAAGGTGCTCCATTAGCGATATATGGCGATTACTTTCTATTTTCAAAAAAAGGCGAGAATCGAATCCTATTGAATATTGGTGGGATTGGGAATTTTACTTTTCTGCCGGCCCATCAGGATCCTAATTTAATTCGTGTGACGGATACTGGCCCCGGAAACACCTTGATTGACGCCTGCGTACGCTCCTATTTTCCGGGTTTTTTCTTCGACAAAGATGCTCGTTTGGGAATGCAGGGTTTATTGCATCCTGGCCTATTAAAAGAACTTATGTACCTAGATTTTTTCCATGAAAATTTCCCAAAAAGTACTGGGCCAGAATATTTCAATTTAGATAAAGTTGAGCAATTGATACAGGCAAATAAATGGACATTAACCCCCACGGATTTAATTAGAACGCTGACTGAATTTAGTGTGCAATCCATGGTGTTGGCGATCAAAAAATATATTCCTGTAACCCAAGCCAATCTTTATGTGAGTGGAGGGGGAAGTCAAAATCCCCTAATGATGCAAAGAATTTCGGAATTATTACCTGAGGTAAAAGTGGGATTAAGTTCAGAAATCGGCATACCCACAGATGCCAAAGAGGCTATTTTATTTGCTTTATTGGCCAACGAAACCATCATGGATGCTGGGGCAAGCAAGGTGCGCCGATTAGGCGATTCTCCTTGGGTAACAATGGGAAAAATTTCCTTGCCATTTTAAAAAATTTATGAAGCAAAAAATTGAGGATTATATACTGTTTGAAAATGAGGATTTTATTGTCATCAATAAGCCATCGGGGATTGCGACATTAGACGAACGGAAGGACGTTTTTGCCCCTGCTATCTTACGCATGGCCAAAGAATATAGCTCAGATGCTCAGGTTGGCCATCGATTAGATAAAGAAACCACCGGAGCTTTAATCATTGCCAAAAATCCGGAGGCCTATCGGCATATTTCCATGCAATTTGAGCATCGGGAAACCGCGAAAAGATACCACGCCTTAGTGGAAGGAATGCACAACTGGGATGGGATGTTGGTCAATCTACCTATCCTCCCATTAAAAGATGGCAAGGTCATTATTGACCGCAACAAAGGAAAAGATGCAGAAACTTGGTTTCAAACGTTAAAGGTCTACAAAGGATTCACTTTAGTCGAATGCATGCCCATCACCGGCCGCATGCACCAAATCAGGATACATTTAACCTGTTTAAAAGCCCCTATTGTGGCTGATGAAATGTATGGTGGACCTGATGTTTATGTATCGGACTTAAAACGAAATTATCATTTAAAAAAAGACTCGGAGGAATTGCCCATTATGCGCCGAGTGGCCTTACATGCCTTTAGTTTAAGTTTTAAATTAATGGATGGAAGCCCGATGACGGTGGAAGCGCCCTACCCAAAAGATTTTGGGGTACTGATTAAAACTTTGGAGAAGTATTCGTAATTTTACCGCCTCGGCTTCATAGTTCAATGGATAGAATGTAGGTTTCCGGTACCTAAGATGAAGGTTCGATTCCTTCTGAGGCTACATGATTTAATTGCCCAACAAAGAAAAATTCTTTCAGTGAATTTGTTGGTAAATTCCGTTTCAAATTAAAAAATGTCTACAAAAAAGAGAATTTTATTCTTTACCAAAGACCTCAATCGGACAGGAGCGGAAATGATACTTTTCAACATCGTTGAAAGTTTAGAC
>JABMMK010000125.1 GCA_013205605.1 Cytophagales bacterium
GATTCGTAAGGTAAATATTCAAAGAGCGGATAGGATGCCACGGAAACTTCGTGATAGAAAATGTTTTCGCTAAAAAAATCCAAGCGAGGTGGTTGGGTATAGGTAATAAAATGTACTTCGTGACCTACCGAGGCTAATGCCTTTCCTAATTCTGTGGCCACAACACCACTACCCCCGTAAGTAGGATAACAAATAATCCCTATTTTCATGCCTCAAATTTATTAGAATATCAATTAAAACTGACATAAAACCCAAAAGGTTCCTGATTTAAGCCTAAATTTGTGATAAATAATGGTATCCCCTTGGAAAATTTAGTCATTTTCGCCTCTGGTTCGGGTTCAAACGCCGAAAAAATTTTTGAATATTTCAAGGATTCCTCTGAAGTTTTAATCACGCATATCTTTTCGAACAATCCCGAAGCTGGTGTTATTTCACGGGCAGAAAGATTAGCTATTCCTTGCACCATTTTCACTAGAGCAGAATATAAAGATGGGACCTTGTTGAAAAAAATTCAATCACTGAACACCGATTGGGTCATTTTAGCCGGCTTTTTATGGCTGATTCCAAGCGATTTTATTCAAGCCTATCCTCAAAGAATTGTCAATTTACACCCAGCATTGCTGCCTAAATTTGGCGGTAAAGGAATGTATGGGCATTTCGTGCATGAGGCTGTCGTGGAAGCGGGAGAGAAAGAATCTGGCATAACGATTCATTTCGTAAATGAACATTACGATGAGGGTGGCATTATTTTTCAAAGTTCCTTCGCCGTGGATCCAAGCGACACAGCAGAAGATGTTGCCAAAAAAGGACAAGTTTTAGAGCACAGAGATTTCCCGAAAGTGATTGGAGATATTGTACTACGTTAATCTTTTACTTCTTCATAAGGCACATAATCTCCATCGTCGGCCTTCGGTTTTTTACCCGATTTCTTTCCTGTAGGCGGAACATAATCCACGTCAATCGACCCTTCCCTACGCGCTTGTGAAGCAGCTTGTTTGGAACGAATATCTTGCTCCGACATCTTTCTATGCACCTGCGTGATGATAAATCCCTTAAACAGGAATCTCACCAAAGGCCAAATCACATAGTAAAACACCAATCCAAAAGCGAGTACTTTTAACATGATTACTTAACGGCTTAAATATAAATTTCGTTCTCCATACACCTTGCGAAAGAAATCATCTTTCAAATCGTCAATGAAATAAATCGCCTCTCCTGTTGATTTCATTTCAGGCCCCAACTCCATATTGACATTGGGGAATTTCGAGAAAGAAAACACAGGAATCTTAATCGCATATCCCTTTTTAACCGGATTAAAATTGAAATCTTTCACCTTTTTATCGCCCAACATCACCTTCGTCGCATAATTGACATAAGGTTCTTGGTATGCCTTGCAAATAAATGGCACGGTCCTAGAGGCACGTGGGTTCGCTTCGATGATATAGACCACTTCGTCTTTAACGGCAAATTGAATATTCAATAAACCTTTAGTCTTCAGTGCCACCGCAATCTTACGGGTGTGATCTTCAATTTGCTTGATCACATGATCCGATAAATCAAAAGGAGGTAACACTGAATGAGAATCTCCTGAATGTATTCCTGCTGGCTCAATGTGCTCCATTAAACCGATGATGTACACATCCTCCCCATCACAAATGGCATCTGCCTCCGCCTCAATCGCATTTTCCAAGAAATGATCCAACAAGATTTTATTGCCCGGAATATCGCGTAAAATATCAACGACATGTTGCTCCAATTCCTGCTCATTAATCACAATTTTCATGGACTGACCACCCAAAACATAGGATGGACGGACCAATAAAGGGTAGCCTAATTCGCGGCCAAGTGCGGCTGCATTATCCGCATCTTCACAAACACCAAACCTTGGATAAGGGATATTTAAATCTTTCAATAGACTGGAGAAAGCTCCACGGTCTTCTGCTAAATCCAAGGCCTCAAAGGAAGTACCTAAAATTTTAATGCCATATTTTGATAATTTCTCGGCTAATTTCAGGGCTGTTTGGCCCCCTAATTGCACAATCACACCCTCCGGTTTTTCATGCTGAATAATGTCATAGACATGCTCCCAAAATACGGGTTCAAAATACAATTTATCAGCTATATCAAAGTCCGTTGACACCGTCTCAGGATTTGAATTAATCATAATGGTCTCATAACCAGCTTCTTTGGCTGCTAATACTCCATGCACACAAGAATAGTCAAATTCGATTCCTTGACCAATCCGGTTGGGCCCCGAACCCAAAACAACCACCTTTTTCTTCGTTGATACAACGGATTCATTATCCAAAACATCCGCACCTTCCTGACCAAAAGTAGAATAATAATAAGGCGTCTTTGCTTCAAATTCAGCGGCACAGGTATCCACACATTTATAGATGCGCTTAATGCCTAAGCTATTTCGCTTATCATAAACCTCTGATTCTAAACAACGTAATGTGTGTGCAATTTGGCGATCCGCAAAACCTTTATGCTTCGCTTCTTCGAGTAAAATCTTGGGGATATTATGCACCGAGTACTTCTCTATTTCTTTCTCTAAACGAACCAAATCCTCGATTTGATTCAAAAACCACTTATCTATTTTAGTTAATTGCTGAATCGTCTTAAATGAAATGCCCATTTTGAAGGCATCATAAATATGGAACAAGCGATTCCAAGAAGGATTGGCTAATGAATGCATAATCGCATCTTGATCCTTCAATTCTTTTCCATCCGCACCCATGCCATTTCGCTTAATCTCTAAGGATTGACATGCTTTCTGAAGTGCCTCCTGGAAATTACGTCCGATACCCATGGTTTCACCTACCGATTTCATTTGCAAACCAAGCGTACGATCAGCACCCTTGAACTTATCAAAATTCCATCTTGGCACTTTGACAATCACATAATCCAAGGCCGGCTCAAAATACGCTGAGGTCGTTCCTGTAATCGCATTGGTCAACTCATCCAAATTATACCCAATGGCCATTTTAGCCGCAATTTTGGCAATCGGATAACCCGTAGCCTTAGAGGCCAAAGCAGACGATCTAGAAACTCTTGGGTTTACTTCGATCGCTATAATTTCATCTGTTTCTGGATTTAAAGAAAACTGAACATTACATCCACCCGCGAAAGTACCTATGGCATTCATCATCTTGATGGCCGTATCTCTCATTCGTTGGTAAGTTGTATCAGGCAAAGTCATCGCTGGAGCCACCGTAATAGAATCTCCGGTATGAATTCCCATCGGATCAAAATTCTCAATCGAACAAATGATAATAACATTGCCGATGTGATCCCGAAGCAATTCTAATTCATATTCTTTCCAACCCATGATGGATTGTTCCACCAACACCTCATGGGTGGGGGAAGCGTGTAAACCTTTATTTAATGCCGCGTCAAAGTCCTTGGCTTCATGGACAAAACCACCCCCTGTACCTCCAAGGGTAAATGATGGACGAATCACTAACGGGAAGCCTGTTTCCTGAGCTATTTCTTTTCCTTCCAGAAATGAACGAGCCGTACGACCTTTACAAACCCCAACGCCAATCTCAATCATTTTCAATCGGAACTTCTCTCGATCCTCCGTCGTTTCAATCGCCGCTATATCTACGCCAATAATCCGAACACCATACTTTTCCCAAATACCTGCCGCATCACAATCGATCGCCAAATTTAATGCTGTTTGTCCTCCCATGGTAGGTAAAATCGCATCGATTTGATGACGCTCCAATATATGAATGATGGACGCCTTTTCTAATGGTTTCAAATATACGTGATCCGCATTCATCGGATCCGTCATAATAGTCGCTGGATTAGAATTAATTAAAATGACCTCGATTCCCTCCTCGCGCAACGAACGCGCTGCTTGGGAACCTGCATAATCAAACTCACAGGCTTGACCGATAACAATGGGACCGGAACCAATAATTAGAACTGATTTAATCGACGAATCTTTAGGCACAGGATAGTGTAAATTTAAAGCGTTATAATTTCAAAAATGATGGGCCTTTCAGTATGGCTCAAAAATTGTACAAAATTAGTGGTTTGAGCTCAAATTGGGAAGCATAATTGAAAATAAATTTATCAATTTCCCATAAATCCATTTATATCCGCATAGGGCTAAATAGATCCCGAAAAATCTCTTATTTTTGATAAAAAATTAGAACAATTGATAAAGATATTAGTCGCATTTGATGAAAATAGAGTCATTGGCAAAAACAATGCATTGATCTGGCATTTACCTGCTGACCTTCAGCGATTTAAAGCGCTCACTACGGGACATGTCATCATCATGGGGCGAAAAACGTACGAGTCCATCGGCCGTCCCTTACCTAATCGGACTACGATCGCCATCACGCGTCAAACTGAATTCAATCCAGAGGGTATCATTACTGCAAATTCACTAGAAGAGGCTCTTTTAAAGGCTAAGTCGATCTCAAGGGAAGATATTTACATTGTGGGCGGCGCTGAAATATACCAAATGAGTCTTGCCGTCGCGGATCAGATATTAGTTACCCAATTACATGATATTTTTGATGGGGATACTTATTTCCCGGAGATTCCTGCAGATACCTGGGAAGTGGTAGCCCGTGAAAGAGGTATCACCGATGAAAAAAATACGTTCCAGTATAGTTTTTTGACCTATCAAAGAAAATAAACATGGAACAGAAAATTGAGCTAATCGATTCCCCACTTTTAATCGATCCCCAATTCAAATTTTTACAAGCTGATGAGGCCGGAGGAATTTGCTTGTTCATAGGAACCATCCGAAATAAAAATCAAGGAAAAGAAGTTAATGCGCTAACCATGGAGGCTTATTCGCCTATGGCCGTCAAACAAATAGAACGATTAGTTACTGCAGCAGGAGATCAATGGCCCATCATCAAAACCGTGGTTTGTCATCGAACTGGACCATTGGAAATAGGCGATATTGCAGTGATCATCGGGGTGACTTGTGTGCATCGAGCAGAGGCTTTTGCGGCATGCCAATGGTTAATTGACACCTTAAAAAAAGAAGTTCCTATCTGGAAAAATGAATTTTATGCGGATGGGTCCTCGTGGTTAGTCCCACATCCCTAATAGAATTATCTAGGGCGCTGATACCATCATGCTGCAGCCCCTCATTTCTGAATTATCAAAACGACCCAGTACCTTAAATCGAATGCCATCTTCTTCCAATGAACCTAAATCCTTCGTCTCAACAAAAGAGCAGGATTCAATATTAGCTAAATCAATCACTTTGATTCCGCCGACTTTTCCTGGTGTTTTTACCAGTGCAAATGGATCATTCACCTCGCGCAAGAGCACGCGCATGGTTCCAGCCGGGACAAAAATTCCGTCTGAAAACGAATAGGCCTGCGAAAACAATTCGGTCATTCCATATTCAGAAGCCACTTGTTTACATCCCATATGCTCCATCATATAGGTATGAATTCGATCTCGAATCCACTCTTCCCTTCGCCCCTTCATCCCTCCTGTTTCCATCACGATAATTCTACCTTCTTTGATCGCCTCATTCCAAAATGAAAAATCTTGACCCGAATCGATCCAATCTAACAGTCCAAAAGTCACCCCCATCAGCCAAATTTTCCGATTGGTTTTTAACGCTTCTTTAATTTGAGCCACTAATTCAGTGTATTGATTTAAAAAAAATCCAGAAAATTCAGATTTTGATTCTTGAATGAAATGGTCCATCATAAAAACTAAACTGGACGTATTTCTTTCCAAATAAGAGGGCAATAAGGCAAAAATGTGATAATCCGTTGCTGAGCCAAAAAGACGATTAAACGCATTTAGTGAATTTTTTTTATAAAATTCGGGATCGCAAACAGCGTGTTTGGAAGGTACTTGGCCTGTAGTTCCGGAACTTTCAAAGTCGAAAAGCACCCGGGAGAAACCCGTTTGAACTTGGTATGTTTTAAAAAGTTCAATGGGTAAAAAAGGAATTTGATCGATTGATCGAATGGAATCCAACTTACAATCTAGCATCCTAAGAAAAGACTGATATATGGGATTATGCAGCGCTTGGAAATTAAATATTTCGATGGCCAAATCCTCAAAACCAGCAGAATTGACCTGTAAAACTTTACGTTTCAGTATTTCAATTTGCAACTCCACAGCCTCAGGATTTTCTTGCATACCTTTTATTTCGAATTTCATACAAAATTAAACCAAATCATTAACTTTACGATTCTTAATTTTTGCATTAGATGTCCTTTAAAAGTTTTTTATTCAGTTTAACTATTTCGATTGCGCTATTCGTATGGAGCTGCGTGAAGGAACCTGAATTTAGTACCACACCGGCCATCTCGTTCTCATCTATCCAAAAAATCACCAAAACAAGTAATGATGGCTTTGGAGGTAAAACAAAAATCGATTCCATTATTATGAGTGTGCGTTTTGAAGATGGCGATGGGGACCTTGGAATTACAGCTGAAGAAATGAAAGCAAATGCTAAATATAAGGACTTTAGAAATTTCGAGGTGGATGTATTATTGAAGAAAAATGGCAAATATGTGCCTGTCTTATTTAGCCCTAAAATCGGTGGATTAATAAATTTCCAATTGCGTCCCGACCAAAAACCAGGTCCAATAGAAGGATCTATCTCCTATTCAACCC
>JABMMK010000126.1 GCA_013205605.1 Cytophagales bacterium
GTTTATTAGAGGAAAATCAATCGACAGACTTAGAAAATGCATTTGCTGAGCCTAAACAAAAACCCTATGTGATTTTGGTGGTGGGTGTCAACGGCGTAGGAAAAACAACCACCATCGGGAAATTAGCCTCACAATTTCACCAGAATGGATTAAAAGTAGTTTTAGGGGCAGCTGATACTTTTAGGGCTGCGGCAGTAGACCAATTAAAATTATGGGGAGAGCGAGTAGGAGTTCTAGTGATTGATCATGGAATGAATACAGATCCAGCAGCAGTGGCATTTGATACCGTGAAACAGGCTGTCGAAATGAATGCAGACATCGTGATCATTGACACCGCGGGTCGTTTACATACGAAGGTCAACTTAATGACGGAGTTGGGTAAAATCAAACGTGTTATACAAAAATTCATCCCAGAGGCGCCGCATGAAGTGATGTTGGTTTTAGATGGCTCGACAGGCCAAAATGCATTTATGCAAGCGCAAGAATTTACCAAAGTAACTGAAATAACTTCCTTAGCCATTACCAAATTAGACGGGACGGCAAAAGGCGGCGTTGTCATAGGCATCTCGGATCAATTCAAGATTCCCGTTAAATACATTGGCGTAGGTGAGAAAATTTCAGACCTACAGGTCTTCAACAAAACAGCTTTTGTTGAATCCATTTTCGCCAAAAAATAATTACTTATTTTGTTCCTTGGCCCAAGTATCTTTTAGGGTAACGGTCCGATTGAATACAAGTTTTTCGGGACTTGCATCTGGATCTAAGCAATAATATCCTTTTCTAATAAATTGGACCGCTTTGTTTACACTAGCTGAGCGTAAACTTCTCTCCACAAAAGCCTTTTCTGTAATTTGAATGGATTCAGGGTTAATGAATTTCATAAAATCATCGCCAAGTTCTGAAGCATCTTCTACGATAAGTAATCGATCAAAAGACCTGATTTCCGCTTCGACCGCATGTGGAATGGAAACCCAATGAATGGTTCCTTTCACATGAATTTCTGAGGTATCTGAACCTGATTTGCTATTAGGGAAATGCGTCGCATGAATGGTCTTAACAGTTCCATCTTCATTCAAATCAAAAGATTCACATTTAATAATGTAGGCGCCTTTTAACCGGACCATCAAATCGGGGCCCAATCGGAAAAATTTCTTCGGTGGATCCAGCATAAAATCATCTCTTTCGATATACAGATTTTTGGAAAAAGGCACTGAGCGAGTACCTGATTCTGGATCTTCAGGATTATTTTCGATCGCTAATTCCTCTACTTGATCTTCTATATAATTGGAGATTACTAGCTCTACAGGGTCCAACACGGCCATTACCCGGTCCGCCGATTTATTCAAATCTTCCCGGATACAGAACTCCAATAAACTTAAATCGATCAAATTATCTCTTTTAGCCACCCCTATTCGATCGCAAAAATTGCGAATAGAAGCTGCCGTATAACCGCGTCTTCTTAAACCGGAAATAGTAGGCATGCGGGGATCATCCCAGCCATGGACAATTTTCTCATTGACCAACTGCAACAACTTACGTTTACTCATCACCGTGTGGGATAAGTTTAGTCGGGCAAATTCATATTGATGGGTTGGGAAAATGGTTAATTTATCAATAAACCAATCATATAAAGGTCTATGCACGTCAAATTCCAAGGTACAAATGGAATGGGTAATCCCTTCAATGGAATCACTTTGGCCATGTGCAAAATCATACATGGGATAAATGCACCAAGTATTTCCTGTTCGATGATGGGCCATGTGCCGAATGCGATACATCAAAGGGTCACGCATGTGCATATTGGCATGAGCCATATCTATTTTGGCCCTTAAAACTTTGGCCCCATCCGCATGAATACCATCACGCATCTCTTTAAATAAGGTTAAATTTTCGTCAACTGTTCTGTTTCTAAAGGGGCTTTCTGTTCCAGCGCTGGTAGGAGTCCCTTTTTGGGCCGCTATTTGTTCAGCCGTAGAATCGTCGACATAGGCCAATGATTTTTTAATCAGGTCTACGGCAAATTGATATAATTGTTCGAAATAATTAGACGCATAAAGTTCATTTTCCCAGGTGAAACCAAGCCAACTAACATCCTTCTTTATCGCTTCAACGTATTCGGTTTCTTCTGTAATGGGATTTGTATCATCAAATCTTAGGTTTGTTTTACCCCCAAACTTAAGCGCCAAACCAAAATTCAAGCAAATACTTTTAGCATGACCGATATGTAAATACCCATTGGGCTCAGGAGGGAAACGAGTAAAAATTCCTTGTGAGTATTGGCCTGAAGCTAAATTTTGTTGAATTATTTCTTCTAAAAAGTTAAGCGATTTGGGCTTCGAATCGTCCATTATTAAATGTTTATGGGCTTAATTAAAATATGCAATCTTTTTGAATTTTCAAATTACTAAAATCAATTTCAAAATTACACA
>JABMMK010000127.1 GCA_013205605.1 Cytophagales bacterium
AAATTACATATTACCACATATTTGGAATTTAAAGCCTTATTCATCTGCCAGGGATGAATTTAAAGGGAGCGATGGGATATTTTTAGACGCCAATGAAAATCCGATTGGATCTGGTTTAGAAGAAAATTATAATCGGTATCCGGATCCACTTCAATGGCAAATAAAGGGTCAATTAGCTCAGATTAAAAAATGTTCCGAGGATGAAATATTTATAGGGAATGGTTCTGATGAGGCCATCGATTTATTGATTAGAATGACCTGTACGTCAGATTCAAGTTCAATAATCATATGTCCGCCAACCTATGGAATGTATGAGGTAAGCGCATCTATTAATAATGTGCCTTTGACAAAGGTTAATTTAACATCAGAATATCAATTAAATACTGATTCAATTTTAAAAGCTATCAATTCTAGTACTCGATTGATATTTATCTGCTCACCCAATAATCCAACGGGAAATTTAATGAATAGACAAGATATTTATAAAATTCTTGATTCATTTAAAACTGGTTTTGTTGTGATCGATGAAGCATATATTGATTTTTCTGAGGAGCCTAGTTTCATACAAGAGTTGCATAAATTCCCACAACTTATTGTATTGCAAACATTATCTAAAGCTTATGGATTAGCTTCGTTGCGTCTCGGAATGGCATTTGCTAATCCAACCATTATTAAGCTTTTAAACAAAATAAAGCCACCATACAACATTGGTGGGGCTACACAAAGGTTAGTGCAAAAAGCTTTAAGTGATAGTCATTTTGTAACAGAGTCAGTTAAGCAATTAAAAGTCAATAGACAGCAATTAATAGCTGATTTAAAACATATTAATGGCGTATCAACGATATTTCATTCTGATGCTAATTTTATTTTAGTTAAATTTATTCGTGCTCAAGAATTATTTGATTATTTAATTTCGAAAAAAATAATTGCAAGAAATAGATCAAATGTAGAGCTCTGTAAAGATTCGATAAGAATCACGATTGGATTAGAAAGCGAAAACAAGGAATTAATACAACAAATAAATATTTTTTATACTTAAAACGATGTGTAAAAAGGTATTGTTATTTCTTTTTTTATTGATTTTGAGCCATAAAAATTATGGACAATTGCAGGATTGGGCTGCGGGATTTAGAGTCGGTGAACCTGGGGGATTTATGGCTAGAAAATATTCTGCCAATGGAATAAATGCGATAGAAGTCAATATCGGGACCTATGGCGGTTTATGGGGAACAGATCGCAATTATAAGGATGGGGAATTCCGCAACATTGGTTATTCCATCAATATGCTTTATTTGTGGCATTTTCCAACATTAGTCAATGCAGATTTGCATACCTATTATGGTTTTGGCCCACAAATAAATTCACGAGATTTATACGAAAAAAACTCCACTAAATCTACTCGAAACCAAGGAATAGGCGCTGCAGCCATTGGCGGCTTAGAATATTTTCCTATAGATGCTCCTAGCCTATCCTTTTTTGGTGAAATTGGATTTTATAACGAATTATTACCTAGTCCATTCTTCTGGCATTTACAAGGCGGTATTGGGGTACGCGTAAATTTCTAATGAATATAGGAAATCAAAAAGATAAGTGGCAATTTTACAACGCGGGGATGTAGCTCAGTTGGCTAGAGCGCTTGCATGGCATGCAAGAGGTCGTCGGTTCGAGCCCGATCTTCTCCACAAAAAAGGACTCAATTTGAGTCCTTTTTTTATAATCGAGCTTTAAAGGAATCGAATCCAAAATGCTTTAATCGTTTATATTGTTCATTGACATCGATCATACCGATATCCGGAAGATTCACTCCATTAAATGTCGTTGTTTTTACCATGGTGTAATGAATCATATCTTCAAATATAATTTCATCCCCTATTTTTAATGGTGAATCAAAAGAGTAGTCGCCATAAAAATCTCCTGCCAAACATGTCATTCCACCAAACCTATAGCTAGGCTTTCCGGCAATAGGTTCCATAGAAGCATGTCTAATTCTGGGCTTATATGGCATCTCAAGCGTATCCGGCATATGTGCTGCGAATGAAACATCTAAAATAGCTACGTCAATACCTGCAGAATGAACAATATCGAGTATCGTAGATTTCAAAAAACCTGTTTGCCAACCGACCGCAGAACCAGGCTCCAAAATAATCGTTAAATGTGGGTACCTTGATTTAAATGACTGCAGCAATTGAATCAAATGATCCACATCATAACCCTCTTTGGTGATTAAATGACCTCCTCCTAAATTTAACCATTTAATTTGTGGCAGTAAATCACCAAATTTTTCTTCAATGACCTTTAATGTCCTTTCTAATACAAATGAGTCATTTTCACAAAGTGTATGAGAATGTAAGCCTTCTATGCCCACTGGCAATGTATTTCCTACATCTGACCTCCGGATACCTAATCTAGATCCAGCAATGCAAGGGTTAAACATATCTGTTTCTACTTCTGCATATTCTGGATTAATGCGGATTCCACAAGAAATCCCATTTTTAACAGCCTGATCTGCATATTGATTAACTTGGTTCAAAGAATTAAAGGTCATGTGACTTGCATACTTCATGAACTCATTAAATTCTGAGCCAAGATATGCTGGGGTATACGCATGACATTTCTTCCCCATCTCCTCATGAGCTAATCTTGCCTCATTTAATGAGCTAGCAGTCGCTCCAGATAAATATTTTTTGATGGTACCAAAAACATGGTAAAAAGAAAAACCTTTAAGCGCACATATAATTTCTACTCCAGCTTCCTTTTGAACTCGTTCCATTAACCTTAAATTATTTAATAATAATTTTTCTTCTAAAACGTATGCTGGTGAAGCAATTTGAGGATATTGAATATGCATATTAATAGGTATGTATAAATTCACCATTTACTTCCTCATGCCACGGCAACCCATGAATATTCAATAATTCCATAAAGGGATCAGGGTTAAATTCTTCCACATTGTAAACACCTGGTTTATACCAGACTCCTTCACACATGAGCGAGGCGCCAATCATAGCAGGAACTCCTGTGGTATAGGAAACTCCTTGCGCTTGGACTTCTTTATAACAATCTGCATGATGGCAGTTGTTATAAACATAATAAGTAACTTCAGAATTATCTTTAATTCCTTTAATTTGACAGCCAATAGACGTTTGTCCCGAATAATTTTCACCTAATGTACCTGGTTCAGGCAAAACAGCTTTTAAAAATTCTAAAGGGACAATATCCAATCCATTAAATTTTATGGGGTGAATGGAAGTCATCCCTACATTTTGTAAAACTTCTAAATGAGTTAAATAGGCTTGACCAAAAGTCATCCAAAAACGAGCACGCTTGATGGTTGGAAAATTTTTAACCAACGATTCCAGTTCCTCATGATAAAGTAAATAAGATTCTTTAGGGCCAATATTAGGATAACTAATTGGTTTGTGAATAGACATAGCGTCAATTTCTATCCATTCTCCATTATCCCAATACTTACCTTTTTGAGTTATTTCTCTAATATTAATTTCGGGATTAAAGTTGGTAGCAAAAGCTTTTCCGTGATCACCTGCATTACAATCAATAATGTCGAGGTAATGCATTTCGTCAAAGTAGTGCTTATTCGCATAAGCGGTATACACACCTGTCACGCCAGGATCAAATCCACAACCTAATAAAGCCATTAAACCAGCTTCTTTAAAGCGCTCTTGATACGCCCACTGCCAGGAATATTCAAATTTTGCTACATCCTTCGGCTCATAATTAGCCGTATCTAAATAATGAACACCCGTAGCTAAGCAAGCATCCATAATCGTCAAATCTTGATATGGAAGGGCTACATTAATAACCATAAATGGCTTTTCTTGGTTAAATAATTGTACCAAAGCTGGCACATCATCTGCATCCACTTGCCTTGTTTGTACAGAAATAGGCAGTCCTATTTTTTTACACTCTTCGGCAATGGCATCACATTTTTTTAAAGTCCTAGAAGCTAAAACTACTTCAGAAAAATAGGCAGGATTCATTGCGCATTTTTTTGCAACAACATTGCCCACACCGCCAGCGCCAATTATAATGACTTTTTTTCCCATATTAATTTAAAAAGAATGCAAAAATACATATTGCAATTTATAATCCATATCGGATGTTAAAATTTAATCTGCTTAAAGGGCCTTATCACCTTAACAAAAGAATTATACCAATATCCTCTCATTAACTCATCTTCTCGAACCCCCATGCTAGTACTCGCATGTAAAAATAAAATCGAATCCTTTTTAATACTTGAAACGATACCTACGTGATTAATCATACCCAATTGATTTGAAAAAAAAACCCAATCGCCAAGTTGAATTTGATCGATTGAAACGGGAAGCCCAAATTCTAATTGCTGTGAGGTAGTTCTAGGAATCTGAAAAAAAGAACTCTCATACATCGTAAACAATAAACCTGAGCAATCTAGCCCATTGCTATCTGTTCCACCTAAACGATAAGGAACTCCTAAATACGAAAATCCTTTCTTAAATAATTGATCTATTTCCTTCTTATTAAAATGGGCGGACTCATTCGTTTCATGGAATGTATGTAATGAACTACGAAAAAGTCTACAACCTTGACATAAAAAGAAAAGCGAAATCAGTATAAAAAATCTCTTATACATAGACAACATCTTTTTCACTCAAATAAATCAATACCCCCTTAGGATTATTGAAACCCATTTCATGAAGAATCCTGCAATAATTCCCTAATTGTATTTTATGTTGATCGGATCTTTTACCAGATTTAAAATCAACAATAAAGACTGTACCTTCTTTTCTAATCACTCGGTCAGGCCTATACACCGTTCCATCAGGGCATAATATATCATTTTCAACAAACAACAATTCGTCATCAATAAAAAAATCACGAATGTTTTCATCCGATAAAATATCATTGATATCATCCCGGTATTCAAAAGAATTATTTGAAATAGCGCTAGCGTAATGTAAACTCCAATCATCAATCCCCTTTAATTTGGCTAAAAAATCATGCAAGATATTTCCTTTTTCTCTTTTTTTATCGGCTAATGTAAACATGTCTGAATGGGAAGAATCGACCCGAATTTGAGGTATATCAAATAGTGAAGCTTGAATGTCAATGAGTTTATTGGCATATTCAAAACCCACCGATTTACTAATACATTCAGGAATCAGATTTTCATTAAACACATAATGGGAAATATAATCCATGTGCGGACTTGAAAACAAATAAGATTCATGGGATAATAGTCGGCCTTCATTTTCAGCCATCTTGCATAATAAATCGCCTACAGATACATTAAATATAGCTTTAGTGGTACCATGAGCATCATCTGATGGTTTGGCAACGATCAAGTGTAAATGCAATCTCGCGCGCGTAGCCCCTACATACAACATATTGAGCGCATCTAAAAATACCGCTTCTTTCTCATGTTGGCTTTGCTCAATTAAATCATCAAAACCCAACAAGGTTTTAGCATTAACCTTACTATAAAAATGCGTTAAATTTTTATTTTCAGATACTGTTAATTCATCATATACTAAATTTTTCAAATCATACCATATTTTTTCAGTTCCAACTTGATGAGACCATGAAGCAAAAGGGATAATGACAATTGGATATTCCAAACCCTTAGATTTATGGATACTAGAAATGGTCATTGCATTTAAATGATCTGGTGAAGCAATGCAGAAACTTGATTTATTATCCTCATAATATTCCAAATACTCAGCTATTGAATTTGAATGAACTAATGAAAATTCATTTAGAATATCCAAATATTTAAATAGGTATTCCGTTCCTTCCTTGTGATGAAATAAATTGAATTTGTCAATTAAATAATAAACAAACGGCACCAATAAAGAATCATTCAATTTTTTAGGATCCAAATTAATCGAGTGATCATTAAAAAATTCAATACAATGATGCATGTAGTCTCTATTAACTTTAGAAATATTCTCATTTAAAATTTCTGAACGGCCTACCAGCTGATTAAATTGAAACAATAGTTCGTGAAGCGTAAACTGATCAGGGTTATTAGCCAACTTCATGAACGTATGAATAAAACCAACAATAGATGAATAATGAACCAAAAGGGAATCTGAAGAGATGACAGGATATCCCAATTCTTTTAACTGAATAGCCATGAATTTAGAATCCTTATTTTTTCGAGTTAATATGGCAATATCCTTATAGGAAAATCCCTTTGAAATACTCTGTTTTATTTGATCTATACAAATATCAAGCATCATCGTCGAGCTAGATACTTGGGTTGAAGAGTCATTTGATGGAATATTTAGAACAACTATGTCAACAAATCCCTTTCCTTTACCTGGATCTAATTTTGGGTTCTGTTGCATGTTAGCCCCATAAATTGGACTTAATAAACTTGAATAAGCTTGATAATTGTTATTAGTAGCAACAAAATCAAAAAACTTATTATTGAATTCGACAACCTCTTTAGCACTTCTATAATTATCTTCTAAATGAACATTTTGGGTATTTTCTAATAAATAATCATACCTCATTTGATCTAATTCATTAGATTCAAGTTTATTGCCTAATAAATCCGAATTATTATTTGTCATAGATGCAATTAAACCTACCTCACCACCACGAAATTTATAAATGGATTGTTTGGGGTCTCCTACGAGTAAATTTTGTTTATTAATGCTAACAGAATTTTCAATCAAAGGCATAAAATTTTGCCATTGAAGGATGGAAGTATCTTGAAATTCGTCAATCAAAATATGAAAATAACGATCGCCTAATTTTTCATATATGAATGGAACGGGGTCCTGAGAAATAACTTCATAAATCTTTTTTGAAAATTCTGAAATGGATACAGCGTTATTTTCTGATTGGTATATACTTAACTCCTCTACCACAGTGCTTAATAAGGCTATTTTCTTAATATCTTTTTTAATTAAGAGTAATAAAAGGTATTTATTGATGACCTCTACGTGTATGTCAATAAATGATTGGCCTAAAATAGAGAGTTGGTCCGCTATCCCATCAATCTGTACCTTAGATAACGGTGAAGAATTCGTTGAATACCATTTTCCAGAGGAAACGGCCTCCTTTAAATAAGTGAATTTATTGGACTCAAGCTCAGGATTTAGACTGAATTTCTTAAAATAATAAATAGGACCCTTGGCTCCTCGAACGAATTCCGATTCATCCACCTGAATGGAATCCACTAATAAAATAATTTTTTCAGCTATATCTTTTAATTCATTTTGAATAGAAGATATAAAATTCAATATCTGATTTTCAATGGTCATGAAATCAGTGATTGAGAAAGAACGAATATGATCCTGCACCTGCAAAAAATCTTCTTGAAGGCAGATTTTCAAATATTGATGAAAGCCAGTTCGAATTAAATTCCAATTACGACCCTCATTTACTTCATTGCGTGCATAATCTAAGATAAGCGCAGTTAAATGTGGATCCCCATGAAGATTTACTTTCTCCATTAATTGGTCTATCAGGTCTTTAATCAGCTTATTTGAATCTAAAATAACTTCAAATTGACTTGGAAGATTAAGCTCCTCTACAAATGAGGCACTTAACCTTTGAACAAAACTATCAATCGTCATCACGCAAAATAGTCCATAGTCTTGAAGAATTTGTTGCAAAGCAATTTGAGCACGTCTTGAAATTTCTTCTTTGCTGATCGATTCGTCAGATTTTTCAAAATCCCGATGGATAGTAGTCATGATTTTTGAAAACTGACTGACTTGATCTTGAGAATAATTTAAAAATAAAGGATATTCAGATATGCCCGTTAAATATTCAATAATGCGAGAACGCATTTCTTCAGCCGCTTTTATCGTAAAAGTCACTGCCAAAATTCTTCGGAAGTATCCCCTTTTTTCCTCTTCCTGCAAGGCTAATTTGATATACTCTATGGTCAAAGTATACGTTTTACCAGAACCAGCAGAAGCGGAATACAATCGAATACTCATAAGAATTTCAAAAAATAAATTGTTTATGCAAGATAAAATAAAAATAGGATTAATTCTGTGTGGGTTTTATTCGCTATCTTTGTTTCCCGTAACCAAATAAAGAAAATCCTAATGTCTGGCAAGGGGAATCCCAAAAAATCAAAGTACATTTTTGTTACAGGTGGCGTAACAAGTTCACTTGGAAAAGGCATTGTAGCATCTTCCCTTGCTAAGCTTTTACAAGCAAGGGGTTTGACGTGTACCATTCAAAAATTTGACCCTTACATCAATATTGATCCTGGGACTTTAAATCCCTATGAACATGGCGAATGCTATGTAACCAATGATGGAGCAGAAACAGATTTAGACTTAGGTCATTATGAGCGTTTTTTAAATACCCCCACAAGTCAAGCAAACAACATTACGACAGGCCGAATTTACCATAATGTCATAACCAAAGAGCGCAGAGGTGATTATTTAGGAAAAACCGTACAGGTTGTCCCTCACATTACGGATGAGATTAAGCGAAATTTTTTGATTTTGGGTGAGACGGGAAAATTTGATATTGTCATCACTGAGATTGGCGGATGCGTCGGAGATATAGAATCACTTCCATTTATAGAAGCTGCAAGGCAATTAAAATGGGATTTAGGCGAAAAAAATACTTTATTTATTCACTTAACTCTAATTCCATATTTAGCATCTGCTGGTGAATTAAAGACTAAGCCAACGCAACATTCCGTAAAAACATTATCCGAATCAGGAATTCAACCCGATATATTAGTTTGCCGCACCGAACATCCACTTCCCCAAGAAATGAAAAGGAAGATTGGACTTTTTTGCAATGTCACAGAGCAAGATGTTATAGAAGCTAGAGATGCAGAAACCATTTACGATGTGCCTATACTTATGCAAGAACAAAGGTTGGATAGCCGAGTTCTTTATAAGTTAGATATCTACAATGATGTAGATTCTAATTTGGTCCAATGGAAAAAGTTTTTGGAAAAATTAAAAGCTCCAAAATTTGAAATAACCATTGGCCTTATCGGAAAATATGTTGAACTAAAAGATTCCTATAAATCAATCGCAGAATCATTTATCCATGCTGGGGTATCCAATGAAATCAAAGTGAATTTAAAATGGATTTCATCTGAAACGATGGATGAAGATTTAGTCGAAGAAACATTAGCAGGACTGGATGGTATTTTGGTAGCTCCTGGATTTGGAGAAAGAGGTATTCAAGGTAAAATAAATGCAGTAAAATATGCTCGAGAGAACAAAATACCGTTTTTAGGGGTTTGTTTAGGCATGCAATGTGCAGTCATTGAATTTGCGAGAAATGTCATGGGATTAGATGGAGCACATTCCTTTGAAATGAACCCTGAAACGCAATATCCTGTAATTGATTTGATGGAATCGCAAAAAGATATTTCTTCTAAAGGTGGAACTATGCGTTTAGGCGCCTATTCATGTAAAATTGAAAAAGGTACATTGGCTCATAAAATTTATGGAAAATCATTGATTCAAGAAAGACATCGACATAGGTATGAATTCAATAATGCCTATCTAGAGAAATTTAAAGAGGCCGGATTAATTATGTCGGGTACAAATCCTGAATCCAATCTAGTTGAAATAGTAGAACTGCCCAATCATCCATTTTTTATTGGCGTTCAATTTCACCCAGAATATAAATCAACCGTGGAGGCTCCGGCCCCATTATTTGTTCAATTTGTAAAAGCGGCTTACCAACACGCCGTACCATTTATTAAAAATTCAAAATAGGATTTATGGATAAGAATTCAGTTACAGGAATCGTATTAATCATGGCAATGCTATTGGGCTATCAATATTTTTTTGCACCTAAAGAACCCATTGATAATCCAAAAGCAAAAATAGAAGCAACAACGCCTAAAAAGAAAGCTATTGTTCAATCGAATGCTGATTCAACATCCAAAGCAATCAATGTAGCCGCTTCAGATACTTCAATTAAGGAAGAATTAAGCATTTTGGAAAATAACGAAATTAAAATCGTTACGTCCAATATGGGTGCCCGGATCATTTCGGTCCAACTAAAGAATTTCAAAAGCTATAAAAACTATGCAGCTAATGTCCCTACGGGTCTATTCATTTTTGACTCAAAAAAAGACGTTTTCAATGTAGAAATACCGACCATTTCAGCTAAAATAAATTTGAATGCATTAGCCTATACGCTAGAGAAAAAAGATGGGGAAATTTATTATACTTCAGTATTGCCAACGGGCAAAAAAATAAAAGTAAAGTATACATTGGCCGCCAAAGGCTACCAACTTGGTTATGGGATAGATGTTAGAGAAATATCAGATCAAATTTTAGGGAATGAATACCAAATTCATTGGAAAGAAAATATCATTCAAAATGAAAAAGACATCAATGAAGAAAGAAAAGCTACAATCAATTACCTACTTACAGAAGATGAAGAATTCGACGATTTATCAGAAAACCCTTCTTCCATTGAAACAGATAACATTTTAAAATCAACGGATTGGATCGCATTCAAAAAGAAATATTTCTTAACTGGATTAATACCTGAAGGATCAAAATTTCTAAAGGCTTCCATTACATCAACACCGAATTTATCTGATTCGACTTACATTAAGACATTAGATGCACAAATTTCAGGATCAACACAGGATTTAAAATCAGGCAAATCAAACTTTAATTTTTACTTTGGCCCGAATGATTATTCGATTGTAAAAACCATAGCTCCTTCGTTTGGTAAAAATGTTAAACTTAGCTATGATTTCTTGTTGCCCATCACGAGATACATATTTGTACCCCTATTTGAATTTCTCGAAAGCATATTTTCAAACTACGGTTTACTAATTATCATATTGGTTTTAATCATCAAAACTGCCCTATTGCCACTGACATATAAATCATATGTATCCATGGCAAAAACAAGAATTTTAGCTCCTGAAATAGCAGCTATTAAAGAGAAAATTGGAGATGATGCGGCTAAGGTTCAACAAGAAACCATGAAGCTCTATGGCGAAGTGGGAGTAAATCCATTGAGCGGCTGCGTACCTGTATTAGCTACCATGCCTGTATTAATGGCCGTTTTTATGCTATTCCCCAATTTGATAAATCTAAGGCAAGAATCATTTCTTTGGGCGGAAGATTTGTCCACTTTTGATTCCATTGTTTCCTTACCATTTACGATTCCATTTTACGGATCTCATGTAAGTATGTTTTGTTTGTTGATGACCGTATCCCAATTAGCGTATGGATATTACAATAATCAAATCACACCTGACCAACCAGGACAGCCCATCAACATGAAAATGATGGCTTATTTCACGCCAGTGATCTTCATGTTTGTGATGAATTCATTTCCTGCAGGATTAAGTTTTTATTATTTCATTTCTAATTTAGTGACGATAGGCCAACAATTAGCCATTAGAAAATTTGTGAATGAAGACAAAATCAAATTGATCTTAGACGAGAATAGAAAGAAAATTGCCGCTAGTGGTGGAGCTAAAAAATCTCGCTTTTCTCAGTACTTACAAACACAAATGAAGACGATGGAGGAGACACAAAAGAATGCCAAAAATACGCCTAAAAAGAAAAAGTAAATGACAAATTTAAGTGCTATTTATTTTGAACAAGCTAAAAAATTAATCCCAGGGGGAGTCAACTCCCCAGTTAGAGCATTTAAATCCGTAGGAGGTAATCCGATTTTTATAAAA
>JABMMK010000128.1 GCA_013205605.1 Cytophagales bacterium
CCGATGGGCTTAGGAGTTTTGTTGAGCTTCGTTGGCTTGAAAATGCTGGGACATCACTATTTAACGGAAATCGGCTTTGGAACGCTTTCCTCTTTAGCGGTGATTGTCGGTATTTTAGCGACCAGCATTATTTTGAGTTTGCTCTTCCCAGAGAAGAAAGAAGTCAATTAGGTTACACCCACTCCTGAGTCATTTTTCGATATTGCAATGGCGGCACTTTCATCCATTGCTTAAACTGTTTATTGAAGTGCGATAAGTTGCCAAAACCACTTTCAAAACAAATTTCCACCATCGTTTTCTGGGTAGTTCTTAGCATTTGGCACGCATGCTTAATTCTAAATTCGGTCACAATTTCCACAAAAGTTTTTTGGGTTACCTTCTTGAAATACCGGCAAAAAGCCGTTTCCGTCATGTTGGCCAAATGCGCCACCTCATCCAAATGGACTTCTTGGGTATAGTGCGCAATGATATACGCATATATTCGATTGATTCGCTCTAAGTCGATGGTCGAGACGGTATAGCCTCCCTCATTGGTGTCAATCGGCTGAACGTCTACGCCTCCCATCGTTAAAGAATGCAAAATTTGCAGAAAAGCTAAGAGCCGAGGAAATGGGGCTAAATCCTTTAATTTTAGCATTTCTCTAGCAATTCTGTCCTGCGTAGGGCCTAAAATAGATAGACCACTTTTGGCTCGATCTAACAATTGGCGTATGTTTTGACAGGCATCATTCTCAAGAAATTTATCACCCAGAAAATCTCGTTTAAAATGAATAACAATGGCCTGAGCCGCATCTAAATCCTCATCCGTTGACAGCCAATCTTTTCGGTGATTTTGCCAACAATGTGGCAAATTGGACCCTAAAAGAACTAAGTCGCCGGGACTAAAATCAGAAATTTGATTGCCGATGAAACGCTTTCCTTCTCCAGATATAATCAATGTTAATTCAAATTCAGGATGAAAATGATAGGGAGCATCAAAACGCGCCTGCACAATTTCCTTCAACTGGATCGGCTGATTTATGTTTTCTGATAAATGTTCAAGGCTCGCCTTCATATTAATATTTTACCTCAATTTTTATACGAAATTGAATTTAGGATAAAATTGCATTATTTTTTACAAATTTTGACGTGGTTTTTGAATTTTATTCAAGTCAATTTTGTGAAAAATAATCGCGATGTTATCAAAAACTTATCCCTTAGAGTCAAATCGAATTTCTGATTTTCAAAAAAATGGACACGTTTTCTTAGAAAATGTACTCCCAATGGAAGACCTTAAACCTTACCGAGAAGCCATTCGCGCCTGGGCCGTTGATTTTAAAAAGAATCAAAAACCGATGGAAGAAAGGGATACCTATGGAAAGGCATTTCTACAAATGATGAATCTATGGGAGGAAAATGAGTTGATTAAGGAATTTTCTTTAGCCAAAAGATTTGGGAAAATAGCAGCCGAATTATTAGGTGTAAAAAATGTGCGCTTATATCATGACCAGGCCTTATTTAAAGAACCTGGCGGAGGCTTAACTCCGTGGCATCAAGATCAATATTACTGGCCGATGGACACCGACAAAACAGTGACGATGTGGATGCCTTTGGTCGACATCGAAGACGGAATGGGGATGTTAACTTTTGCCTCAGGCAGTCAGCATGTTAGTCTTCCCCCTATTGGAATTTCAGATGAGTCTGAAAAAATGATAAGTGAATTTGTCGCGGAACATAAATTTCCGATTGTCGCCCAAAAAACGATGAAAGCTGGGGATGCCACCTTTCATCGCGGTTGGACTTTACATGCTGCCCCTGGAAATGAAACCAACCAAATGCGTGAGGTGATGACTTTGATTTTCATGGATGCCGACATGCACGTGACGGAACCTAAAAACTCAAATCAAGAGGCAGATAGGCAACGTTGGTTCCATGGATTAACTCCCGGTTCTTTAGCCGCATCGTCCATCAACCCCATTATTTAAGGTCAGGACAATCGCAAGATTTTTTCTTAAAAAGTGACCATTTTTTCTTGTATGGTTTTTGTTTATAGCGATTGCTTGCGCAAGAACCTGCCAGAAAACACACACATAGCAATATCGAAAAATACCGCATTATTTTAATTTAGATTTTAAATAAGTGATGGCCATATCCCAAGCAGCCTCGGTAGATGCTTTATCGTAAATGGGGTTAGATGGATTTGCAAATCCATGGTCTGCATCAAAACTCTTCAAGGTTAATTTTTTGCCAGCTAGTTTCATATTGGCATCAAAATCGGCAACCACTTGGGTCGAAATGAATTTTTCCTTTCCTGCAAACAACCCCAGTACATCCGTTTGAAGTAATTTTAATTGCTCCACATCCTTCACCGGCATGCCATAATACATCACGCAAGCCACGGCTTGTTTTCCATTTAAAATAGAGGCCTTTAAAGATAATGCGCCACCAAAACACCAACCGACCGTAGCGATTTTTGCTTTAGGCCCTACATATGAAATGGCCCCTTTAATAATAGATTCTAATCTGGCTGGGTTAGCTCCTCCCATTAATTTCCCCGCTTCTTCCCGGCTAGTAGCTACTTTTCCATCATACATATCTAAGGCAAGCACATTGACATTGCCTAATGTGGAATAGAAATGTTCGGCTTCTCTTTTTATGTGGTCGTTTAATCCCCACCATTCTTGGAATACAAACAAGGTATAATGGGTTGGTTTATCCGCTGGGATATAAAATCCTTTGGCCATGGTTCCATCTGGCGTATTAAATTCCACCATCACTCCACCCGCCTTACTCACGTGCTTATACGCTTTAGGCAAAGCATGCGATTTCATAAATGCCTTATTGGAGGCCATTAATTGCATTTGGTCTTTGGTCGAAAAGCAGATTGACTGAGCAAAAAGGATGTTGCACATGAAGGCCAACAATGCCACGAGCGTAATTTTTTTCATCATTTTGAAGGATATTTTAAATATTTTTTATAAAAATAATCGAAAATTTGTGATTTGAAGTAACTTTGACATTCCCTATTTAAAATACTACACTATGAAAAAGTTTTTGTTCGGCATAAGCCGAATTATTTTTGCCGTTTCTTGTTTGACTATCCTGTCATTTCAACAAGCAAACGCTCAGGATAAAAATCCACTTTTAGGAAAAAAAGTCCTTGTTTTTTCTTCTACTAAAGGATATCGTCATGGCTCCATCGGATCCGGTAAAACGGCTTTGATGAAAATGGCCAAGGAGAAAGGCTTTCAGGTGGATACCACTGAAAACGCCACGGTATTTAATGAAAATAATTTGAAGCAGTACCGTGTGGTTGTGTTCTTAAATACCACAGGAAATATTTTAAATGATGCTCAGCAAAATGCGTTTGAGCGTTATATTCAAGCAGGTGGTGGATATTTTGGTATTCATGCGGCTGCAGACACGGAGTATAATTGGCCTTGGTATGGAAAATTAGCCGGTGGTTTTTTTGCCTCACACCCGGGAAATCCAAACGTGCAAAAAGGTAAGATGAACGTTGTGGATAATACACACATTTCTACTGCACACATGCCGTCAACTTTCGATCGCACGGATGAATTTTATGACATTAAAGAGTTTAATAAAGATGTAAAATTATTAGTGACTGTTGACGAAAAGTCATACAAAGACGGTAAAATGGGTGATTTTCACCCGATGGCTTGGTACCATGAATATGATGGTGGCCGTGCTTTTTACACCAACTGGGGTCACACGAATGAGACATTTTCGGAGGATTTAATACTTAAGCATATTTGGGGGGGACTTCAATATGTGTCTTCAGGTCCCGATCAAAACTATAAGAAAGCGCTTAGAACGGAGATGGCACCGGAAGATAATCGCTTTACCAAAACTATTTTGGATCGTAGCTTAGATGAGCCCATGGAATTAGCTGTGGCTAATAGTGGTAAGATTTTTTATGCGGAACGAAAAGGGAAGTTGAAAATGTATGACCCTAAAAAAGGAAAGTCGAAGGTAGTCGCTAATTTGAACGTATACACGAAGCAGGAATATGGTTTGATGGGTTTAAATATTGACCCTAATTTTGATTCAAATAATTTCATGTATTTGTATTATTCACCACCTTCAGGCCAGCCAGATACAGCCCAACATTTATCCCGTTTTGTATATGACAATGTAAAGGATACTTTGCTAATGAGTACGGAAAAGATTCTTTTACGTGTTCCTGTGAAGCGAGTAGAATGTTGCCACACGGGTGGATCGATCGCTTGGGATAAAGTAGGAAATTTATATTTGTCCACGGGTGATGATACCAATCCTTTTGCATCGAATGGCTATAGTCCGAGTGACAATCGTCCAGGCCGTTCAGGTTGGGATGCAAGATCGACGAGTTCAAATACGAACGATTTAAGGGGTAAGATTTTGCGTATCAAACCTACACCAGAAGGAGGGTACACGATTCCATCGACCAACTTATATCCAGAAAAAATTTACCATGCTAAACAAGAAATCTATGTTATGGGTAATCGTAATCCATACCGTATTTCTGTGGATCAGCGCACAGGTTATTTGTATTGGGGTGAAGTAGGTCCTGATGCGGGAGAAGCGTCCAAGAAGTTTGGTCCAAGAGGACACGACGAAGTAAATCAAGCGCGTGAGGCCGGGTATTTCGGTTGGCCTTTATTTGTAGCGGACAACCGCCCGTATAATCAACGTGAATTTAAAAATGATAGCACATGGGCCGTATTTAATCCACGTGCTCCGATCAACGATTCTCCTCACAACACAGGTTTTGCCCATTTGCCACCTCCTCAAAAAGCATTCATTTACTATCCATATGTGGACTCTCCTGAGTTTGGTCCGGTGGTTGGAAAAGGTGGTCGTAATGCAATGGCGGGTCCTGTTTACTATCGAGAGGACTATCCAGCGGATTCAAAAACCAAATTCCCGTCCTATTATAATGGTAAATTAATTGCCTACGATTGGGCAAGAGATTTAATTTATACAGTGTCAATGAAAGAAAATGGAGATTTTTCAAATATGGATCGCTTCTTGCCATCTATTCCTTTTTCTCATCCGATGGATATGCAATTTGACAAAAATGGAACGCTTTTTGGTTTAGAGTATGGACCCAACTGGTTTGCTCAAAATGATGAGGCGGTTTTATATAAATTGGAATATAATGCTGGAAATCGTAAACCATTGGCTATTGCATCTGCTGATAAAAAAGTAGGAGCTACTCCATTAAAAGTTAAGTTTTCTTCAGTAGGTTCTCAAGATTATGACAATGATAAAATTACCTATGCTTGGAGCTTTGGTAATGGACAAAGAAGTAATGTGGCGAATCCAGCCATCACTTTTTCTAATTCGGGTGTATATGAAGTTTCCTTACAAGTGAAAGATTCGAAAGGAAATGTAAGCACATCACAATTGACCGTTCGGGCAGGTAATGAAGTTCCTGTATTGGACGTGGCCATTGAGGGCAATAAGACTTTTTATTGGAATGATAAACCAGTTAAGTATAAAGTTTCGGTGAATGATAAGGAAGACGGAAGTTTAGCGAATAAAAAAGTAGCTGAAGAAGATGTGATGGTGAGTGTCAATTTCTTAGATGGCTATGACAAAACGATTATTGCTCAAGGACATCAGGCTAATATTTCTTTTTCTACTGGGAAGAGATTAATGGATTTGTCTGATTGTAAGGCATGTCATGCGGCAGATAAGAAATCAATCGGACCTTCTTACTTGGATTTAGGTAAGAAATATAAGGCAAATGCTCAGAATATTGACATGCTTGCGAAGAAAATCATCAACGGTGGTGGTGGTGTTTGGGGAGAGCAGGCGATGGCTGCGCACCCTCAAATTTCTTTAGGGGATGCAAAGGAGATCGTGAATTATGTATTAAGTCTATCTGACAAGAAGAAGGCATCCAAGCCGGTTGTTGGCGAATATGTCCCTCAGGATAAAGGCAAGGCCGGTACTTATTTATTTGCCGCTAGTTACACGGATAAAGGAGCTGGTAAACTAGGTCCTGCGACGGGTCAAAAAGTTGTGGCACTTCGTAATCCAACGATCAAAGCCGTGGATTTCGACCAAGTTTCTAAAGGATCTAAATATAAAGTTGACGGGCTAGGAGAAGTTTTAGCTGCAACAGGTGATAAAGGTTTTGCAAAATATAGTGGAATCGATTTGACTGGAATTAAAAATATTTCCTTCATGGGATTATATATGCAAGGTCAAACGGCTGGAGGAATCCTTGAGTTAAGAACGGGAAGTCCAACGGGTAATTTAGTAGGATCTGCTGAAATTAATGCCTCTAAGAAATTCGACATTCCTGTTAATATTTCAGGCGTGCAAGATTTGTATTTTGTCTTTGTGAATCCAAAAGGAGGAGACGGAGCATTATTTGGCGTGAAGGATTTCTTATTTGAAAACTAAATTTCAGATTTAATTCTTATAAAAAATGGCCCTAAATTTTAGGGCCATTTTTGTTATTTTTCGGAGAGTTCTAGCCATCTGGCTTCTTTTTCTTCCAGCGAGTTTTTGATTTCTTCAATTTGAGTGGCCCATTGGCCTAATATTTGAAAGTCCTCATGGCCGGCATTCAATTGCTCGATCAACCCTTGTTTACTTTGTTCAAGATCTTGTATTTCTTTTTCTAAAGCTTCAAATTCCTTTTGCTCTTTGAAACTTAGTTTACTAACCTTGGTCGTAGTTGAATTCTCTGTAGAAGGTGCTTTTACGGGGCTTGGTTTGTTGGCCACCGCTGTATTTTCTGATTGGTTTTCTAATGAAATCCGATAATCAGTATAATTTCCGTTAAAGAATTTCACTTCCCCTTCTCCTTCCACTAGGATCAATTGGTCCACCAAATTATCCATGAAATAACGATCATGAGAAACTAATAGTAGGCAGCCCTGGAACTCCGATAAAAAATCTTCTAAGAGTTGGAGTGTATCTAAATCAAGATCGTTCGTCGGCTCATCTAAGATTAAAAAGTTAGGATTTTGGACCAACACCCGCATGAGCTGAAGGCGTTTTTTCTCTCCTCCCGAAAGTTTCTCTACAGGCGTATATTGCTGAGCGGTAGGGAATAAAAATTTACTTAAAAATTGGCTCGGACTTAGCGATTCATTTTTACCATAAGGGATAACTTCCGCTATTTCCGTGATGGTGTCGATGACCCTTTGCTCAGGTTTAAAATCAAATGGTATTTGGGTATAATACCCAATCACTAATGTTTCACCTGGATCGATCGTTCCCGCATCTGGTTTTTCTAAGCCGGTAAGAAGTTGGAGAAAGGTGGTTTTCCCAGCCCCATTTTTGCCAACGATTCCGATGCGGTCTTTTTTCTTAAACGTATAAGTAAACTCGTTTATGATTTTTTTATCTCCCCACGCTTTTTTAAGCCCGTTGATTTCAATGATTTTATTTCCTAATCTGGACATTTGAATATTGAGCTCCAGCTTGCTGTCATCGAGTTTCTTATGAGCCATTTCATCGATTTCAGTAAATGCATCGATGCGGTATTGCGCTTTGGTTCCCCTTGCTCTGGGTTGCTTCCGCATCCATTCAAGTTCCTTGCGATACAGGTTTTTTGCTTTGGATATGCTGCTCGCTTCGGATGCTTCTCTTTCGGCTTTCTTCTCTAAAAAATAGGCGTAATTGCCCTCATAGGTATATAAAGCACCCAGGGCAAGCTCAAACATTTTATTACATATTTTATCTAAAAAATAGCGATCGTGGGAGACGACTAACACGGTCACATTGGGGCCTGAAAGAATTCCTTCTAGCCATTCTATCGTTTCAATGTCCAAGTGGTTAGTTGGCTCATCCAAGATCATAATGTCTGGACTTTCAATCAGCAATTTAGCCAACGAAAGGCGTTTTTTCTGCCCTCCTGAAAGCGTGGATACTTTTTGGTCTCCATCAGGAATACCTAACCTCGTAATGATTTGTTTGGCCCTTGCCTCATAATCCCAAGCATTATGCAATTCCATTAAAGCAAAGGAGTCTTCTAACTCCTTAGGCTCGCCTGAAAGCATGGCCTTTTCGTAGGCTTTAATGGCAACGGCGGACGGCAAGTCGTCTGAAAATAGATAATTTAAGACTTGTTCTTTTTCAGAAAAAATGGGGTTTTGGGGTAAATAGCCTACACGAATACCTTTGCGGATGGATATTTTTCCATCGTCAGGCGTTTGCATGCCCATTAATGTTTCCATCAATGAAGTTTTACCGGTCCCATTTTTGCCAATTAAGGCAACTTTTTCACCTTTTTGTAGGCCAAAGAACAGACTTTTAAAGATCCATCTTTCTCCGATGTTGCGTGAAATATTTTCCGCCGATAAGTAATTCATACGATTGTGTTAGTTGAATTCAATTAAGGATTCGATTCAAGGGCTTCTTCCCTCATTTTTTTTCTTAGGACTCTTCCAGATACCCAGATACTGATTTCATACAATCCTAACAGTGGAAATGCCACAAGGAGTTGGGAAATCACATCGGGTGAAGGGGTGATGATCGCTGCGACAATTAAGATCACAATCATCGCATGCTTCCTATATTCCCTCATAAAAGAAGGTGTTAGAATACCTACTTGGGATAACACAAAAGCCACCATGGGTAGTTGGAATGTCAATCCGCACGCAAGCGTAAGCATGGATAATAATGAGATATAATCATTAACGTCAAATTGATTTTGAATCGTAGCATCCAATTTGAAATTGGCTAGAAAGTTGATCGCCATCGGAGCCACCACATAATAACCAAAGGAAACCCCCATGAAAAATAAGGTGGATACCCAGAAAACGGCTCCTTTTGCTGCTTTTAATTCTTTGTTTTTTAAGCCTGGCTTGATGAATCTCCAAAGCTCAAAAAATGCATAGGGGAATGAAAACAATAATCCAACAATAATGGATTGTGTTAATGCCATCATAAACTGACCCGAAACCTCTCTACTTTGCAGAATGAAGTCTGCTTTTTGCATACACAAACTAGCCCAACCCGTGATGTCGGCTAAATGACAAAGCGCTAAATTGGTCGCAAAATCGACTTTCGTTGGCCCCATAATAATGTTGCCAAAAATCTCATTTCTAAAAACCCATGCGGCAATGGTGAAAACCAAAATCGCAGCGATGGATCGCATGATGTGCCAACGTAACTCCTCTAAATGGTCTAGAAACGACATTTCAGTCCCGTCTTTCTCTTCTACGTCGTCATCAAAATCATTTTCCCAATCTTGGTCTGTGGCCATATGCTATTTTATAAATAAAGAGGGAATTGTTTAACCCACTCGTTAACGTCTCCTTTAATCTGTTTTAAAACAGATTCATTATCATGGTGCATGAGGGCTTTGTCGATCATGTCAACAATCTGGCTCATGTCATTTTCTTTTAATCCTCGGGTGGTCATGGCCGCTGTACCTACTCGCATTCCTGAAGTCACAAATGGCGATTTATCATCAAAAGGAACCATGTTTTTATTAATGGTAATGTCCGCTTGAATTAATGTATTCTCAGCTAATTTGCCACTTAAGCCTTTGGGCCTCAAATCAATCAGCATCAAGTGATTGTCTGTTCCTCCCGAAATAATATCATATCCTTTGCTTAAAAAAGCTTTCGCCATGGCTTGCGCATTGGATTTAACTTGTTGGGCATATTGGCCAAATTCTGGCGTCAAAGCCTCTCCAAATGCGATCGCTTTTGCGGCAATAACGTGCTCTAAAGGCCCTCCTTGTGTTCCAGGAAAAACGGCTCCATCGAGACAGGCCGACATCATTTTTAATTCGCCCTTCAATGTTTTGAAGCCAAATGGATTCTCAAAATCATTGCCCATCATGATCAAACCACCACGCGGTCCACGCAACGTTTTATGTGTGGTAGTCGTTACAATATGGCAATGTTGCATCGGATCATTTAACAAACCCTTAGCGATTAAAGCGGATGGATGAGATATATCGGCCAATAAAATGGCACCTATTTTATCTGCAATAGCTCTTAAACGTGCATAATCCCAATCGCGAGAATACGCAGAAGCCCCACAAATTAATAACCTAGGACTTTCTTTCAAGGCAATTGCCTCTACCTTATCCCAATCGATTAAACCTGTTTCTTTTTCAACGCCGTAAAAAAACGCTTGAAAATATTTACCTGAGAAGTTGACCGGTGAACCATGAGAAAGGTGTCCCCCATGTGCCAAATCAAATCCTAAAATTTTATCCCCTGGATTTAAAAACGATAAAAAAACAGCTGCATTCGCTTGCGCACCTGAGTGAGGTTGCACGTTCGCCCATGTGGCGCCAAATAATTTTTTGGCACGTTCGATGGCAATGGTTTCCACGACATCGACTACCTCACAACCTCCGTAATACCTTTTTCCTGGTAAGCCTTCTGCATACTTATTCGTCAAAACACTTCCTTGGGCCTCCATTACTTGAGGGGAAGTGAAGTTTTCAGAAGCAATTAATTCGATGCCGAATTCTTGTCGATGTCCTTCTTCGCTGATTAATGAAAAAATTTCAACGTCTCGCTGGGTGGGAAATGTGCTAGCAGCCATGTAATAAATGTGGATTGAATTTCGTTTTAAAGAGTGTAAAATTACGAATTTTTAACGGAATAGAAAAACGATCATTCCCCATTTTTGAATAAATATCCCATGAGGTTCCGCTATTTTTTGTTAATTTTGAATCTTGAATAAAGGGGAAGAGGCGATTTTAAAATTATAGAGAATGAAACTGAAATTAATCATTTTGCTTTTCTTGGGTTTTGTGGGATTTACAGGCTTGGCCCAAAAAATCACACCGGCTAAATGGTCATGGACTTTGGAGCCAACAAACCCCATCGTTGGCCAAAGCGCTGAAATTATATTTAAAGTTAAAATCGACAAAGGCTGGTACTTATATTCATCTGATTTCGATAAGGAATTAGGGCCTGTGGTCACGACCATTAAGATCAAAGAGGGTCTAGGCGTATCTATTGACGGACCTCTTAAGGCCATAAATCCACATTCAAAATTTGACAAAGAGATTTGGAACGGTACATATACCTATTTCACGGAGGAAGCTGAATTTCGACAAACCGTAAAAATCACCTCAGATTCTTGGAAGATAGACGGATCTTATGATGCTCAAACCTGTTCGAATGAGAGCGGTCTGTGTGTGCCAATTAAGGGTCCATTTCTGATAAGTTCCAAGCTAAGCGCATCCTCTACGCCAGAGGATTCAAAAAAAAAAGCCTCTAATTCAGCTGTAAAATTAGCAGCACCAGAAGATGATCAGTCTTTATGGCAGTTTTTCTGGGTGGCGATGGGCGCTGGTTTGTTGGCCTTGCTGACTCCCTGCGTGTATCCACTGATTCCCATGACGGTTAGTTTTTTTACGAAACAACAAGGTGGGAAAAAGTTAGCTTTTCTATATGGCTTCTTCATTGTTTTGATCTATGTGTTTTTTGGCACCATTTTAGCTTTTTTTGCTGGCGCTAGTTTTGCTAATTTTTTAAGTACACATTGGATTCCTAACCTGTTATTCTTTGCTATTTTTATCTTTTTTGGAATTTCTTTTTTGGGGGCATTCGAAATTGTGTTGCCTTCTGGTTTGGTCAATAAAGTCGACGCGAA
>JABMMK010000129.1 GCA_013205605.1 Cytophagales bacterium
TATAAAAAGGAGCCATTGACTTCTAAAGAAATCAAGATATTGACTCAATGGGTCAAAGAAGGTGCGAAATGGGAGGATCATTGGGCTTATTTACCCGTTAAAAAACCTTCTATTCCATCCAGTGAAGGATTGCTTTCAAAATTAATGTTTTGGACTAAAAGTTTTGTTAAAAACCCGGTCGATGATTTTGTATTAGATGAGTTAGCGAATCAAGGTTTAACTCACTCAAAACAGGCTGACAAAGAGATTTTAATTCGCCGACTATCTCTTGACTTAACAGGTTTGCCTCCCACAGAAGCTATGGTGAAGGAATTTAGCCTTATTGATTCGGACGAAGATTATGCGAAATTTGTTGACAAATTAATGAATTTACCCTCTTTTGGTGAGAAATGGGCCTCCGTATGGTTAGATTTAGCTCGTTACTCAGATAGCCGGGGGTACCAAAAAGATAACGGTAGAACCATTTGGCCATATCGGGATTGGGTGATATCGTCTTTTAATAAAAATTTATCTTTTCGCGAATTTGTGAAAAAACAATTAGCCGGAGATTTATTGGAAAATCCTAAAGATGAAGATTACATTGCCACAGGGTTTCATCGTAATACGATGAATAATGATGAAACGGGAACTGTGGACGAAGAATTTAGAGTAGCAGCTGTCATAGACCGTGTTAATACGACTTGGGATGCGTTACATGGTACTTCATTTTCTTGCGTTCAATGTCATAGCCATCCATATGATCCTATCAAGCATGATGAATATTATAAATTCATGGCATTTCTAAACAATACTAGGGACGAGGATACAGGAGACGAAGCTCCCAACATTCGCCAATTTAAGGAAATTGATCTTCAAAAATTAACGAATTTTCAAGCTAAAATTTCCTCTTTACCTACGGAACAAAAAAATTATTTAAACCGATTTGTAAAATTTTTAGAACCTCGGTTTCATGCTCATTATGCGGACAATTATAATGGGGGAGCCCTTTTGGGAGGTACGCAAATTGGCTTGAGACATTCGGGTAGTTGTCGGCTCCCAAATTTAAAAACAGAAGGGGTCAAGCAATTACTTATTCAGTATTCTTCCAAAAATCCAGGAGGGATATTGCAAATTAGGGCTGGAGGTATTGATGGAAAAATTGTTTTGAAAGTTAAATTGGACACTACCTCAAAAGGTAAATTATTGACTTTGAAATGGCCTGAGTCAACAGGTAGGCAGGACTATTACCTGGAAGCCTTCAATGGGAAATTGGCCGGTAAATCTGATGATGTCTTTAAAATTGTGTGGTTTGCTTTACTGCCAGAACTAAATCTGAGTAAAAATAATTTCGAGGAATTCCTGTCCTTAATTAATGCTAAAACGGATAATTTTCCCATTTATTTAGAAATGCCAAAGGACTATAGTCGGAATACGTTTGTTTTTAAACGTGGCAATTGGCTTGTTCATGGAGATTCTGTGCAAGCTGATGTTCCTGCATTTATGAATAAATTTAAACCAGAATGGCCTAGGAATCGTCTTGGACTTGCCAATTGGGTCGTGGATGCTGCAAATCCTTTATTTGCTAGGAATGTGGCGAATCGTTTTTGGGAACAATTGTTTGGAATGGGTATTGTAGAAACGTTGGAAGATTTTGGTTCTCAAGGCGCGAAACCTTCACATCAAAAATTATTAGATTATTTGGCATATCAGTTTATTTTCAAATACGATATGAAGCCTAAAGCTTTGATCAAAGAAATTGTGTGTTCTGCTACCTATCAGCAAGATTCAAAAGCGAGTAAATCCATCATTGCCACGGATCCTTATAATAAATATTTATCTCGAGGACCTCGGTTTAGGCTATCAGCAGAACAGGTAAGGGATCAAGCTTTGTCAGTCTCTGGCCTATTAAATCCAAAAATGTTTGGTAAGCCTGTGATGCCATTCCAACCAGAAGGAGTATGGCAAGCGGTGAACAGTAATTTAAAATGGAAACAAAGTGAAGGGAATGAACAATATAGAAGGGCCATTTACATATTTTCAAGACGAACGGGACCTTATCCATCCCAGTTTACTTTTGACTCCCCTTCACGTGAAGTTTGTTTAGTTCGAAGAGTCCGAACAAATACCCCATTGCAAGCGCTTGTACTGCTGAATGACCCTGTTTTTGTGGAAGCGGCACATAAAATTGCCTTAGATATGGCTAAAATGAAAACGGATAAACCTGAAGAGCGAATTGCTGCAATGTATAAGAAAATGTTTGTTCACCCGATTAGGTCTAAAGATTTAACTACTTTGGTAAATTTGTTTAACAAGGGACAGTCGATGAAAACATCGAATAAAATTCAAGGCTATGAATGGGCGGCAAGTGCCATGTTGAATTTGGATGAATTTGTGACTAAAATGTAAAATATGAGTCAGGAACTAGAAAATAGAGCATTAAGTTATTTAACCCGTAGACATTTTCTGCGTGAGTGTACTACAGGGATGGGTATGATGGCTTTAGGTTCTATGCTGGGATCTTGTGAGAACGCGCCTTTAGGCCAAGATGAATCTTTGGCTAAGTTGGCTCATATTCTTCCTAAGGCCAAGCGTGTGATTTATATTCACAAAGCAGGTTCACCATCCCAATTAGAACTTTTTGATTATAAGCCTGAATTAGCCAAATGGCATGGCAAAGACTGCCCGGAGGAACTGCTGAAAGGGAAAACCTTTGCCTTTATTCGAGGAGTTCCTAAAATGCTGGGACCTCAAGGTAAATTCAATCAATTTGGCCAATCAGGTGCCTGGGTCTCAGATTATTTGCCTTATTTCCAAAATGTGGTCGATGAAGTTTGTTTTCTAAAAGCCATGCATACGGATCAATTTAATCATGCTCCTGCGCAGTTATTTATGCAAACAGGAAGTGCACGTTTAGGAAGGCCTGGAATGGGTGCGTGGGCTGTTTATGGCTTAGGGTCTGAAAATGCTAATTTACCAGGTTTCATTGTACTCACCTCTGGGAATAAATATCCAGAAGGAGGAAAGAGTATTTGGGGGAGTGGTTTTCTGCCTTCTATTTATCAAGGGGTACATTGTAGATCCACAGGTGAGCCGGTTTTGTATGTTGAAAACCCAAGTCAAGTTTCTCGCGAGAATAGGCGAAGTACCATTGACGCTATCAATGAAATAAATCAAAGGGAATACGAAGAATATCAAGATCCTGAAATATTAACTCGAATTTCTCAATATGAGATGGCATTTAAAATGCAAGCTTCCGTACCTAAGGTAATGGATATTCGTGATGAGCCAGAATATATTCATAATTTATATGGGACGACCATCGGAACTCCTTCTTTTGCTAACAATTGCCTTTTAGCCCGAAAGTTAGCTGAGAATGGAGTGCGATTTATTCAATTGTACGATTGGGGTTGGGATACGCACGGCTCTAGTGCATCGGAAGCATTGGAAATAGGTTTGCGGACTAAGTGCAAAGAAACAGACCAAGGCATGAGTGCTTTGTTATTTGATTTAAAGCAAAGGGGATTATTGGATGAAACGTTGGTTGTCTGGAGTGGAGAATTTGGTCGTACTCCCATGCAAGAAAATCGAGATAATAAACCAGCTCCTTTTTTAGGTCGTGACCATCACCCAGACGCTTTTACCATTTGGATGGCGGGTGCGGGAGTAAAAAAAGGGTTTACTTATGGGGCAACCGACGAAATTGGGTACTCAGGAGTAGAAGGGAAAGCACATATTCATGACCTTCAAGCAACCATTTTACATATTTTAGGTTTGGATCACGAAAAATTAACTTATCCTTTTCAAGGGAGGTCATTTAGATTAACTGATGTGGCGGGTAAAATAATTACTCCAATTTTAGCCTAAGATTTTTTAAATACAAAATGCTGCTTAGGGGCTATAGGATTGAAAAATAATAATCCCATTTCAAATAATTCAATTGAAAAGATAATTTTCTCATTTTCGATTAAATGATTCCAACGAGCTAAATTGTTTGGCTTTCGAATATTTTCGATGAGTAACACATCCTCAAAATTCACATTAAGATTTTCGGTGTCAAATTGATTTATGTCGAATATTTGCACGTTAAACTTGTTTTTTTCTACTGATTTACCTTTATAATTGGACAATTCATTAGTTAACAAAGCGCTTAATTCCCCTGATTGATGTAAGCAAGGATTTATGATTTGGGTGTATAATTCATAGACGAATGGGGAATGTAATCCATGTGCATTTCTTGCTTTTAAGTTAAATAAGAATTGATTCATTTAATTTAAAGCGAAGTTAGGGATTAGTTCAAAAGGTGGAATTTGTACCTTGAAGGTCGAATTGTCTGCTAAATTCAAAAATATGTAATAGCCTTCCATTTTGCCAATGGCCGAAATCAAAGGACATCCTGATGTGTAGGTAAAACTATCCCCAGGCTCTATTATGGGTTGTTGGCCTACGACCCCTAAACCATTCACCACCTCATTAATTCCTGATCCATCTTTAATTTCCCAGTAGCGACTGATTAGTTGACCCGTTTGATCCGATAAGTTTTGGATCGTAATTTCATACGTAAAAAAGTATTTATAAGGTAATTGCATTTCATAATCTGGTATGTATGTGGTTTCTACAGAGATTATATATTTATTTGTGTTTGATTCTTTCATACGATATAATTGATGAGCAATTTAAGACTAAATTTAGATGAATGGTTAGCGGAGGACTGGAAAAATATTGTTTTAGAAGCAGGATGGGGTACACATCTCGATGAACTCAGTTATTTTTTAAATGAGGAATACCCCAAAAAGAAGATATTTCCTTCTTTCGAACACATTTTTAATGCCTACAATGCTTGCTCATTTCAAGATACTCGGGTGGTTATTTTAGGGCAAGATCCTTATCATCAAATAAATCAGGCGAATGGCCTTTGTTTCTCAGTTCCGGAGGGTGTTGCATTTCCCCCTTCACTTAAAAATATAAATAAGGAATTGCAGGCTGATTTAGGTGTTTCATTGGCTTCAGGGGATTTGATGCATTGGGCTGGCCAAGGAGTTTTATTGATTAATTCAATTTTAACCGTGGAGGATTCATTACCCGGAAGTCATGCTAATATCGGTTGGCTTTCATTTACAAAGCTTATTTTAAATGAATTAAACCAACGAAAAAGTGGCCTTGTCTTTATGCTATGGGGTAATTATGCTCAAAAATTGGGAAAAGATTTAGACCTTAAAAGACACCACATCATTAAAACTTCACATCCATCACCCCTTTCGGCCAATAGGGGAGGATGGTTTGGAACGAGACCTTTTTCTCAAGCAAATTCGTATTTAGATGTCCCAATTCTATGGGCTTAAATTCTTTTTAGTTGGCTTGGAAAATAAACGAATTGATTCGGGAATTTTTGTTGGAAATAAGTAGAAATCAAGTTTTCAATTTCTTCTCCATGCTGTATTTCAAAATTGGGAATCAAACATTGAATCGAATACCCTTTTGAATCAGGTTCTTGATGCGACAAAATTTCAAATGTATGTGCTTGGTCGATATACGCCAAATTGATTAATTGCGGAAGAATAATATGTTGAATGTCACTTAAGGCTTTTGAATCTATTGAGTGCTCAATAAAGATTGAAATATTGTATTGAATCATGATTTAAACGTTTTTTGGGCTAAAGAATCGTACATAATTTCAACGGTATGCTTTCCAGTTTTTTCGATTCCATCTTTTAATTGATGCCGGCACGATGTTCCATTGGACGCAATGATGACAGAATCCTTTGCTGCTAAAACCCTAGGAAATAAAACTAAATTGGCTATTTGCTGTGATAATTTAAAATGCTTTCGCTCATAACCAAAAGATCCAGCCATGCCGCAGCAACCTGTAGGCAACAGCTCTACCTCTTGATTTTCCGGAAAACTTAAAACGTGCCTTGTTGGCACTAGGCCTGCTATCGATTTTTGATGGCAATGTCCATGCAACATGATTTTTTTGCTTTCTTGAGTAAAGTCGGACTTCGCTATTTTTTTGAGTTTTATTTGTTGGGACAAAAATTCGTCCACCAACAAACAATTTTCGGCTATTTGTTTTGCCAAATCTCTCATTTCAGGACTTACAAGATCCGGAATTTCATCTCTAAATGTTAAAATGGCGCTAGGTTCGATGCCAATAAAAGGTTCGTCAGCATGTATCATGGGAGCTAATATTTCAATGTTTTTTTCAGCTATTTTTTTTGCTTCGATTAACATTCCTTTGGACAAATAACTTCTACCACTTATTATACCATGTGGTACTTTTACCCCAAATCCCAATTCATTTAATAATAGAACTGTTTTTTTACCTAAGTCAACCTCATTATAATTAGTAAATTCATCTGCAAACAAATAAACGGAACCATTTTTGAATTGATCCTGAGGATATTTTTTAGCATATTTTTTGAACCAATCTTCTAAGGAATAGAAATAAACTTTAGGTAAACTTCTTTCCCAAGAAAAACCTAAAATGGTTTTGATGACTATACTGGATAAAGGAAATTCAATGAGAAAATTATATAGGGGGGCGAATTTTCTGGCTAAATTCTGCAGGATAGGAAAATGGCCAATGAGCTTTGTGCGCCAAGGAATACCATCGGTTAAATATTTTTGCTGAAGGGTTTCTGCTTTTAATTTGGTGATATCAACACCGGAAGGGCATTCGGTTTGGCAACCCTTACAAGAAAGACAAAGATCCAAGATTTCGTTTAATTCAGGATTAGTGAAGGGGTTTTCTCCTGGTTCAGATAATATCTGTCTGAGCATGTTGGCTCTAGCCCGAGTACTATCTTTTTCATCTAGTGTCGCCATGAAACTTGGGCACATGGTTCCTCCCGTTAAGGCTGTTTTCTTGCAATCCCCTGAACCTGAGCATTTTTCGGCTAATCTAAGTGGATTTTCGAAATCCCCATAATTGAAAAAACTTTTAATTTTATACTCGTCCGAATTTGAAATTCTAAATTCCTCATCCATGGGAGGGCTATTCACAATTTTACCAGGATTAAGTATTTGGTATGGGTCAAAAATATGCTTGATCTCTTTAAAAAGATTTAGCAATTCCTTGCCCATCATTTTCTCTATAAATTCACCTCTTAATCGACCATCCCCATGTTCGCCACTTAATGACCCTTGGTATTTTATTAATATGTCAACGGTTTCGCTTAAGATGCCTCGAAAAAGTATTTTACCTTCTTGAGAGTTGATATCTAAAAAGGGCTCGATGTGTAATTCGCCAGCTCCAGCATGTGCATAATAGGCAGCATCGACTCTATGTTTAGCTAATAAGGCCTGTATTTCTGCTATATAATTAGGAAGATCTGCTGGGGAGACCGCACAGTCTTCAATTAAATTGACCGGCTGTTTCTTACTAATAGCATTTCTAATCAGACCCAAACCGGCCTTTCTTATGCCCCAACCTTTATCTATATTATTTTTATCAAGTACTGGGTAGGCGTAACCTATTTTGGAATCTTTTAAGCTCTGAATACACGCATTTACTTGCTTATTCAGCTCTTCCGTGGTCATAGACCTAAACTCGACCATTAAAATAGCGGCAGGTTTTCCTTCGATGAAATCACGATCATTTTGAAAATTGGGATGATTTTCGGTAAAAGAGAGGATATAATCATCCACTAATTCAGATGCCGTAGGTTCATGTGTGAGCGCTACAATATTGGCTTGCAAGGATTCTTGTATGCTATGGCAATGAATACAAATGAGTGCCACTTCAGCAGCCGGCAAATCCAATAAATTTAATTTCATTGAATGAACAATGGCGAGCGTTCCTTCCGATCCGGCAATTAATGCAGATAAATTAAAGGGTTGGCCCGTTGGATTAAAGGGTTGCATGTCGATTAAAGCATCCAGCGCATATCCACTATTTCTTCTTTTAATTTCTGCCTTTGGAAAGCGGGTTTTAATCTGATTTTGAAGCTCTGGGTTGTTTAATATTCGATGAATTTCTTTGTAAATATGTCCTTCTAAGCTATTCAATGAAGTTTTTTTGTAAAATTCTTCATTGCTCAGTGGATGCGTATGTATTTCGGTTCCATCAGATAAAATAGCTCGTGTTTCTACTAAATGGTCTCTGACATTCCCCCAAACAATGGAGTGTAATCCGCAGGAATTATTTCCTAACATGCCACCTAAAAGTGCTCGATTGGCCGTCGATGTTTCGGGACCAAAAAACAAACCTGATTGTTCAATTTGTTTATTTAAATCATCCCTTATAATTCCTGGTTCCACCCAAACGGATTTTTCTTTTTTATTTAAAAGTATGATTCTACTCAAACTGGAAGCAACTTCCATAACGATCCCATCCCCTACGACTTGACCCGCTAAGGAGGTACCTGCTCCCCTAGGAATGATGGAGGTTTTGTGTTTTTTTGCAAAAAGGATAAGCCGCTTAATATCTTTAGCATTCGCTGGAATAGCTACGGCACTGGGTTTTACTTGATATACAGAGGCATCCGTAGAATATATTTTACGTGCAATCTCAGCTTTTTGAGATTGATCAAAATATAATTTTCCTTCAAAATGAATGGTTAAGTTTTCTAATTCTGAATGACTCCAAATCATAACGCTATTCGACAAAGCTCAAAATTACAAAATCCAATCTTACCTTCATAGAACCATTTAGAGTTTATATTTTCTATTCATCAACTATTCATACAAGGTTTCACTAATAATTGTAATTTTGGGTTGAATCCATTGTGTATGATATTTTTAATTCAAGTTTGGGAAAGTTTTTTGTTTGCCTATCAGGCATTAAGATCTAATATTTTAAGGACTACATTGTCTCTTTTAGGTGTCAGTGTAGGTATTTTCGCGATAGTCGCCGTATTTACGGCTGTGGATTCGCTCAATAAAAATATTCGATCAGAAATAGACTCATTTTCAGGAGCGGGTGTTTTTTACCTGGGTAAATGGCCTTGGATTATGGAGAATAATTATCCGTGGTGGAAGTATTTCAATCGGCCCGACATGAAATACTCAGAATTTAAATTTTTGAAAGAAAATTTGAAATCAGCCCAGGCAGTGGCCATTATTGATAACGGAAATACCAAAACGGCGTCAAAAGGCAGTAATAGTATGGATGTCAATATGACAGGAGCTAGTTATGATTATAATCAAATCGCCAATATCCCGATTGCTTCTGGCCGTTATTTTTTGCCCATAGA